>SOJA01000158.1 GCA_004376975.1 Candidatus Bathyarchaeota archaeon | reverse complement strand
GTGTGAAATTTCGGAGTTGTCTAAATGAATATTGAAAGGGAATTGATAATTTCTATTCTAAAACTAACCAGAAATGGCCCTATTTCGTCTGAAATTGTAAGCAAAGACGCAAAAATACCATCAACAATAACTGAACATTCGCTTGAAAAGATGCAAAACAATGAACTAATATATTTGCAAAACAGAGTTGTAGATGTAGATAGCTTAAAACGTGTTAAATTGACTATTCACGCCGTACAATTGGGTGCTGACCTTGAGCGTGCAAGCAATTTCCTTGACTGGAAAGAGTTCGAAAATATCGCGGCGATTGCTTTTGAACAGAACGGTTACAGTGTTGAGAAAAACTTACGGTTCAAACATGCTGGACGAAAATGGGAAATAGATATAGTTGGATGCAAAAAGCCAATAGTTGTGTGTGTTGATTGTAAGCACTGGCATCATAGTATGTATCCATCCACAATAAGAAGAATCACCGATGAACAAGTTGAGAGAACATCTGCTTTAGCTTCCCTGCCGAAATTCGCTGAAAAAATTAAATGTACCTCATGGAATAAGGTTAAGCTTGTCCCAGCCGTTCTATCTCTTATTCCAGCTAGATTCAAGTTTTATCATCAAGTACCCATTGTCCCTGTCCTTCAGCTACAGGATTTCATAAGTCAACTACCAGCCTATGTGAACTCGTTGAAACATTTCTCAAAGTGCTCAACCAACTAACTCAATAGTTGTTCCTATAGCCTGACCTGGAACACCTCTTCTGAATCTTGCCCTAACTAAACCCTTCTTGCCATGCAAAGCCACAATTTTCCCAACAATCTTCTTCTTTCCAGCATTCCAAGCAACCTTACGCCCAACAAGTCTACTTGCTTCCGAAAAAGAAGTTACATGTGCAAACCTGATTATACACTCTTTAGATCTCTGAGTTCTTGGACCTACTCGATAGTTCAATATTTTTCCTTCAACCTTTTGCGCCACAAATCTTCACCTACAGAAGTACTCAAGTACAGCAAAAACTTAAATTCGTTTCGCTTATGCAGCTCAAGACTGATTAATGACTTCTAGAATTAGTTTTTTCTCGAATTTGACAACTGGATATAAACATAATGCAAACATCGTAAATAAGGCGAAGCGCGTGCGCTTCAACTCTGAGGTTCACATCTTCCAAGGCTTCAACGTTAGTGTCGCTGAGTCGATAGGTTTTACATAAGAGAGAAGCCGTAACTACAGTTTTAACACTGTCATCGCTAACTTCACCGTTCTAGTTTGAAGTTTCCTCTGTCTCTTTTTATGATTCTCTCTTTTTCCGGAAGTTCATTTTCTCTCCAGTCTTTCCATTTTATTTGCTTAAAAATCCATTTTTTACCTAAGTGTGCTGCAAGCAGTGCATGCTTACGCTCCTTTGACCCTGGTATTAGCTCATCGAGAAATCTGAAAAGTTTATCAATCTGTTTTCTCGGAAAATAGGCGTAGTACTTGGCGTTTTTAACCTCAAAAGCATAAACATGCAGGTTTTTTCTAGCTATAACATCTGGTAAGGGACTGAGACTTGGATTGCTAACTGGAACCCGAACGGCATTGTACCCATTTCTTTGCAGAAGCTTTACAAGAACTGTTTCACTATAGAAGCCTCTTCTACGCCATCTGCGAATATTAGCCCTATCAACTTCATTAATCATCAGTAGATCCTGCCTATAGAGTTCTAGAAATGAATCTCAACCGGTTTTCCTTTAAACCTAGAAAATTCTAGAGTTTCTTGCGCTTATAAGTTTGCACTGGGATTTCAAGTTTTGGCTTTTCTATCAAGCATTCGCTCAAGTAGTCGTCTAAGGTGGCTGCTGGTACAACTTGGATTTTATAATCTTTTACGTCGATAGAGTGTTCATAATTCTTTTTAGGGATAACCACTTTCTTGAATCCCCAAGCCTCGGCAGCCTTAATTTTCTCGTAAACACCACCGACAGCAGTTATTTGAATGGAATCTCCAACGCCTAGGTTTATTTCTCCAGTAACAGCTACATCTTGCCTTATCAGCTTACCCTCAATAAGTGAACAAAGTAGTACAGCCATCGTCACGCCTGCTGATGGGCCATCAACTCCATAAGACTGGGCGAAGTCAATATGTGTCAAGTAGTCTTGTGCTATGTCAACTCCGTATTTCTGTAGGATGACGCTTCTAACTTTTGCTATGCTGTCTGCAATGAAGCTTTGACCTTTGGCTACTCCGGTCACGCTGTAATACCCTTTAAATGGGTAGCTTCTTGGAATTTCATTTATCTTTGCCATGTGAGACTTTACGCATAGGACACTGCCTGTCATTTCTCCGCTGTACGGGTCTTTGACAACGGCTAGACCGTGTATTTGACCAAGTTTGACTCCGTTAGGCTTTATTTCCAGCATTTTGCCTCTTTCGTTTATTGCGTGTTCCAATATT
The DNA here is from genome assembly GCA_004376975.1 of Candidatus Bathyarchaeota archaeon. The sequence goes on along the minus strand of SOJA01000158.1, from coordinate 70 downwards.
TGCCTTTGAATTGTTTTACAGTGGTGCTCTATAGCTTCCCTCACATGCCTTTTTTGGACAGCTTTGCAGT
>SOJA01000085.1 GCA_004376975.1 Candidatus Bathyarchaeota archaeon | reverse complement strand
GAGCTTAATCCTCTAGAAGGAGCTGTTGGCTAGTTTGGTCTAGGCTCTTAGCCTCTTTTTTACATTCAACCACGTAGAACCCTTCGTTTGCCTTAATATGTTGTTAACGCTTGTTAACCTTTGTTGTGTATTTGGTGTTTTGTCTATTTGAAGTGATGCAAAGCGTTTTAAATGTATAACCGCGTACATATTAGGTATGCCGTGGACAACATTCAAGTTAAACGTGGCCCAGATCAACCGCGCATTAAAGCCTAAACCACACAGCTTCTACGAAGTTGAAGTACGCGAATCAAAGCTACGTTGCTGCCGTTGCGGCGTACAATTAAAGGTCGGTGACATGGTGATAAGTCACAACCGACGCACTCAAAACGTGTATTACTGTCCTAGCTGCTACAAAGCGTTATGGATCTAGATGTTAAGTCCGACGATTGAGTCGTTCGTCGGATTGCCACGGAGGCTATTGTAACATATACCTTTCGAGCATGTATACATAGAGAAATTCTTCACAAAGCTTAAATAACGCTAAGCCCTTCGATAATTTGAGTACCCTAAGACCAAAGGGTATCTCTTGTCCGCGAAAGTGCGCCTTAGTTTTAAAATTATGTTAGATAGGAATAGGAAGGTTATTGATTCCACAGATTTTTGGCAGTTTATAGCTGATCTTCTCTAGTTCTTTTATGTTCAACTCATCTTCTTTTGAGATTGGAACCATAAAATCAACATCTGGGTTCCAGATATGAGTATCCTCTGCAAAAGAGAATGACTTGAAGCCTCCTTGTTTCAAGGAAGCACTGGCAGCTATTGCGTTGTACGCAGGAGACCATTGAAAGCTTTTCATTACCTCTTTCTTCTCGGGTGATCTTGGATTCCATAAATAGAAGAAAATCGGGTGTTTAAGGAATGGCTTAGCATCAATCTGGAGAGGAAGATCTGGTGCTGTAGCTTTGATCAGGAAACCCCGTGAACCCAGATTGTGGAACCACGTTCTTCTTTTTCCTCCTCCTAACGATTGGCACTTTTCACGTAATGGTTGTAGTAGAGAGCGCCCATCAACTGTGCCATGATGATAAATACGAATGAGCTTTAGGACAAGATCAGCTAATGAGATCAGTGGATTGCATTCATCTCCTCCGAAAAAGAATTTAAGGTCTAGTTTCCCCGTTTCCACATTGCCTAAAAGCTTTCTCCATCCTGGAGTAGTCGCGGACTGAAAATAGTCAATTTCAAGACGTAATGGTTGCTCCAATTCGAGATAAGTCTCAGCATACCACATTGCGCATACGTGAGGAAAGGCGTTCTGGGTCTTCTTCACAAAGATTGGAGGAGAGAGCCTTTGACCTTCGCTTTGACCATAGATTGAGATATATTCTCGCGAATAATACGCACAGTATACATCAATGTGTGCAATCACATCCTCCAAATTATCAATAATTTTCGCTGCAATTTCAGGAGCTTTCTCCATGGTTTGGGCGACTAGATGGGCACCTTTGTAGATTTTCTTTTTTCGTTTTTTGGGGAAATCACCAAATAATTCGCAAAGTGCATCTTCGTATGCAGACTCGAATTTCTTTTTATCATGGGTAGAAACGGAAACTCCGAGATTAGCAACAAATTCACCTTTCGTCTTCCCATTAAGAGTGACCGTTGCCTTTGAAATTGGAGCGCTATCAATACCTACATGAATCATATATGCTCAAACGACCTATCTTACTATTTGACATTAAAGAATTTCGGTGGATTTAATAGGTTTACCGCCACAAATGAATGCATACATTCAGTTTCGCATGGGGCTCTCCGTGCTCTCCAACTGTATATTTCAGCCAAGTTCCTATATCTGAAGTTCAAGAAATCGTAAGGATATGGCAGATACTTGTCTCGCTAAGCCATGCGCGAAGTGTGGTTGCAGAATCACCGGTGTAAACTACCACTGTTCAAAATGTGATGTTTGCCTCTGCTTCCTCTGCGGCGTCAACATCTACAGAAAAACTGGGAAGGCCACCTGTCCTAAATGTGGGAGCCAGCTCTCGTAGCGTGCATACATTCGGAGTTCTTAAAACAGTATTGATGCTATAGAAGTGATTATCGTCGGAAGGGGAATTGAATGAAGATCAGAATAATATGGATAGGTTCTTTACTACTAGTATTTGGAGTAACAACAAGCGTGTTCTCGTATCTGAATTTATACACTTGGGAAACTGAGTTACATGACAACGCATGCGTAGTAATTGGACCGCATTTATCAAACAAACTAAGCTACTGGCATTGGATTAAATCTACAAAACAGGTTGAGGTATATGTAATCCATGGACCAATTGGGGTAGATTCTTTGTGGGGTGCAAGCAGTTGGGCGTTTTTGAGAGGCACGCAAATTGAATTACTAACTGATGGAGGACTAAACAACATTAGCGTTACATCAAACCAAGACAGTTGGATTAATGTTGTATTTGATGTCCCAACCACATGGAAAACAATTAGAGGTGTGAGAGTTACCAATCCAACGGATGCTCCTGTAGCTGTAATCATAACTGCTCTACACCATAACCAACTCTTGAATAATACACTATGGAGAACCTTAATCTTAGGAATAGCGTCAGTTGCAGTTGGAATCGTACTTACAGGTTATGGATTCAGAAAAAACAGGAAGCATAGGACAAGAAATACCTGATTCATACATACGCGTGCAACACCTTTTGCGGTAGCTGAAAAGCACGTATGGAATTTGTTCTATCACACTTTTTATACATCCTCTAAGAAATCTAATCTAGCTAGAGACATTGTGAGGGAAATGGTTTGGAGAGAAAACTTGTTCTAATGTTAGTCATGGTGGTTCTTTTCACGAGTTTGTTAAGCGTAACTTTTAGAATTGAGAAGGTGCAAGCTGATGAAATAATAGGAGATAAAGCTTTTGCGTCAATGACTCTTCAATCTGATATGCCCGTTGTCTTTGTTGATCCAGAAAATGCTAGAGCAAGCCCAGGTGATAACATCACTATTAGCGTTAAGATCTTCAATTTGACAAACACCGTGTACCTTGGTGACACATCCCCTCCAACCCCAGATACATGGGCGTGGGGAGAACCACTCCCCCCTGATGGAGGCGGTCGCTATAACTATTCTCTCGGCAACCTTTACGGATTCCAAATTGATTTCAGCTGGAACCCACTTATTTTGGACTATGTAAGTCACACTGTAAAAGTTCCTGTGGACACGTACCCTGATGGAGTCCTGTGGGATCCTGTTTTATTGGCCAATGAAACAGTTGACGACGACGCAGGAACTTACACGATAGCATATGTCTCCTTTGGAGGACTCTTTGGTGCTCCCGTTTTTAACTGTCCAGATGACAACGCAACAGTCTTCGAAATGACATTCAATGTGATAAGAATCGGAAAGTCCCATCTTAACATAACATGGTCGGATCTTGCCGTGGCACTGATGCCAGGATACATGGACTTCTACCCTGTAATTCCCCATTGCGTAGTGAACGGACAGTTTCAGACCGAAGTCATAGTGACTGGCGTCGAAAGTTTTAAGGTGGAACCTTTCGATAATGGGTCAATCTTTGAATCTCCCATAATCTCGGGTGAAAGTGCGTTGGTTAGAGCTTCACTTGTTAATTATGGTAACATCACGGACACTTACAATCTTACTCTCTATTGGGGTATGACTCTCCTCCAGGCATGGGAGAATGAAACGCTCGAAGCAGGTGAACGGAAATCCTTCAATTACACTATCGACGAATCGGAGCTTTCGAGAGGTAACCATACGATTACAGCGACGATTTCTGTATCTCATAATAGCAGCAACTTTGTTGACGTGATCGTAAACGAGTTCAGAGTAATCGGGACACCTATACTAACCATATTCGGGCCTTTTTCTGCGGAGCCAGGGGACACTATTGAATACACTACAAACAGCACACATTCTGATCCTGAAGGTGTGATTTTAAGTTACACTTGGGCTCTATGGGGCCCAGGTGAAATATGTCCAAGAATTATTCTGACAAACATGCATGGCAATGTAACTTTCGAGACAGACCCTCGCTGGACCACTGGCAGTTGGTTTGTCACACTAGATGTCAAAGACAATTATGGTATTGAGTATAATGAGAGCAGACCCGCCTCAAGAGCGTGGCATTCAGAAGAATCGGTACAGATAATTCCAGAGTTTCCTTCATTCCTCATTCTACCACTCTTCATGTTTGTTTCTCTCCTAGTAGTCTTGGTGTATAGGAGAAAGAGAGTAATATCCAGAGTTTAACAGGCGGATCTTTTCTTCTTGATAGTTTGTCTCTAGACATGCATGCATGTTTTGAGATACAAACCATAATTTATTATGTGCATAGTCTCTCTATTCAGCATGTGAAGTGATTAATGTGAGCGGAAGAGGCTTGGGCAGAGGCGGAGGAGGACGGCGTCAAGGGACTGGTGGACCAGCTTACTGTGTTTGTCCAAAATGCGGGTACAAGACACCCCACATGAGAGGAACTCCATGTCTTTCCACTAAGTGCCCCGAATGTGGAACAGCTATGATGCCATCATCTTGATTCCTTGCAGATTGCAGTATATGATTCGCCACAAGATTGAAAAACCAGTATTTTATAAGAAAAAAGGGTGGCATATCAAACTTGAGGAAAATACTTGGAATTGTCTTTCCACTTTATGGAATTGCCTTGTTTCTATTGTGGATGTTCGAATACCATGTATGGGTATGGATGGGCATTGCAGTCCCGATAATAATCGTTTTTTCATTTTTCGGTTCAGTTATGGCATTCCGTCCACAACTCTACATGACTGCGCCTACTCAAAGAACCCGGATAATACTCTCGTTAATATTTCTAGGAATACCCGTAGTCTTGTTGATTCTCACAATGCTGATGATTCTCGGAATCTTGCCATATCCTGTTCTGCGCATGCATGCATTTAGCTAAGACCTGTTTAATTCTCGTTGAATATTTCTACGCAGTATTGCCACGAATAGAGTTATAGTCATAAATAAAGGAAGAAAAATCACTACGTTGAGCTCCGGGATAATCATACTCATCTCTCCCCATGCATATGCAGATTCTGCCTTTACATCTGAAAACCATGATAGCTCAATAAGCCTACCTGTTGATTTTTCCCAATAGACATTGGCTACATCTGTGAAATTCGCTTCTTGTTTGCTGTATGAAATCACTACGTTCCAATGGTTAACTTCTATAGGTCCACCTGGGTAATCCCGATAAATTGTCTCATTGATCGTGGCACCTACAAAAGTAAATGTACCAGGGTGAAAAGGAGCAGAGGGAAAAATTAGGTCGCCTGCAGTAAGGTTCGCTGCAATGAAAAAGAGGGATCCATTTTCTCCGGTCTCCAAATTATGGACGTATGTTGTGTTCGTCCATACACTTCCGTTAAGCGCGTGAGCTTTGAATGTAATTTCCAAACCTGAAACACCTAATACAATGACTTTCGCATACTCAAACTGCAGATACATATTACTCATGTTCCCAGAAAGAGTTGCGAAGTACTCTGATGAGTCTCCAGGGTGAACACCTGCAAATCTTGTGGCTTGACTTACTTGAATTAATAGTCCAGTAAGTAGAAACTGAATAAAGATTAGATATGCAGCCCACACATAACCTGTTTTCATCTGCTTCAACAGAAATTATATCCTTTAGATTATTAACTTTGTCCGTTTGCATGCATGCTCTGCAGCAGAAAGCTTTCTATGAGCCTGGCTGGTACCATAGTCCTGGTGAGTCAAAGCCTGAGGAGTGGCTGCTTCCTCTTGGAATAGATTATTCTACAGGTTGAACATATGGGTTCGTTGTCTGTGAATTGGATCTCTGGAAGGCTTTTTTTGCATTTTCTACATGTCTGCATGTTGGGCCAACATCCAATGGTGCGTGGCTGGAGGGTTCACAGTGCGAATCTGAATCCTCTCCTAATTCCAGTGCTCCAGTCTTGATAAAAGATTTATGGATGTAATTTCTAGGTTCTTTCTCTAGAAGATGCATGCATTGTCAGTGGTATTTGTTTTCTGTCCTTTTTTGTTGAGAGACGCTCGTGCTTTGTATCATAAATGCAGGTCAAAATGAATCATGAGTTTACATAGAACTTGTTTATGGAAATATGGCTTAAATGTTTCATAAAGTCTTAAATCTGGTATTGTCCCATAATCCTGTCTATTCTCTCTCTACTGGGAGGAAGGAGGTGAGAAACTATGAGAAAAATGTTATCAGCATTATCTCTGATGAGCATAGTTGTGATTCTATCTACGCTATCGACCACAGTGCATGCAGCAACACCTACAGCTGCATCAGGATATTTTGACTACACATTTGAAGTCACTGGTGCAAGGGAGGCCGACGGCAACCTGTTCATTGACGCAATAGAGTGGGAGACTTGGGAAGGAGACTTCGAAGGAACCGCAGTGGCCGTCTTCAGAGTGGGAATGTTTTCTTCGGGCTTTTGGAACGTATGGCTTCGAAGTACCTTTACTGGTACAGTAGAGGGAAAACCGGGTTCCATGGTTATCCAACTTGTTGGCAAGAAACCAGAAGGGCAGGATTGGTATGGTCAGTGGGTAATCATAAGCGGTACAGACGAGCTGGTGAACCTACATGGACATGGAAACTGGTGGGGCCCAGGAGGCGGTGCTGAGGGCCCTGATATATGGTACGAGGGAATGATACACTTCGATTAGGAAACAACCTTAAGCTGGCGCGTGCGCTTCAAAGTCGACATATTCGACGTTGTAACAATTTGCGGCAGATACGGCTCAACTTGGGGCCATTCATAAGCACCCTTAAAATTCCCTTTTTCTTTTAATAAAGCACACCTGGTCAAGATTTTTGTCTCTCTAAACATACAAAACACCACAGAAAAACTCGCATATATGCATGCATTACTTGAGTTCGTTTCCACATTTTGGACATATAGCCTTCCCTGTTTCAACGTAGGTTTTGATGCCGCAGAGGAAGCAGAGGCAAACATCACATTTTGAACAGTGGTAGTTTACACCGGTGATTCTGCAACCACACTTCGCGCATGGCTTAGCGAGACAAGTATCTGCCATATCCTTACGATTTCTTAAACTTCAGATATTGGAGCTTGGTTGAAACATACAGTTGGAGAGCACAGAGAGACTCTAGTGAAACTAAAATCTTGTTTTGCATGCATGGCACCTTGTATATCGAGATTTGACATATTTGACGCTTTAGAACTTGATATTTATTCTAGAAAATACTTCTAGTTTTCTACTTACTGTGATGGTAGAAATGCGAGCGGTACACAAGCAAACCCTAAAATTAGAAAAAGAGCTTGAATCTATAGGAGATCAAGAGAAGGTGTTGAATCAAAAAATCGAAAGAATTGATGCTAAGCTAAAAGCAAGAGAGTTGGATGAGAAAGCTAAGGCAATACATGAGGCAGTTACAGAGACATATTTGACGCTATGGTTCAACAGTGAAGGAAAAGCGCCTACATCTGTAATGGTGAAACTTCAAGAAATAGGTTTCAAGCCGTCTATAGGGAAACATGACTTTGTATATGATTGGAAACATGAAATAGGGTTAGAAGATATATCGAAGCTTGGAGACACAGTTCATAAGAAACTGAAAGGATTAAAAGTTCTCTATAAACTTGAAACCTTCTAGATGCGCGTGCAGCCTTAATCTTCTTTGAGTACTTGTATGTTTACGATATTCTTTCTTTGAATAACGTTGGGTATCCACTCGTTGAGGATGTCTAAGCAGTCATCTATAGTAGATTCTTCTTTGTTTAACTCTTCAACCTTTTCATTTCCAACCTGAGTTTGAATAATAACTCTATATCTCATATCTATCCATCAATCATCAATTCGCTCACCTATAAATACAAATCCTTATGCCGCATCACGAAAACCTTTAGATACATGTCTTCATTAGAAGTACAGCAAGTGTAGGTTGGGAGAAAGGATCGAAGATGAAAATGCATGCATGCATCGGCTTTCGCATAGTGGTAAGGGCGTGTTGTTTGAGATTCAGCGACCTTACGACAATTTTCGGTGGTACTTAACTTGTAGCCG
>SOJA01000215.1 GCA_004376975.1 Candidatus Bathyarchaeota archaeon | reverse complement strand
TTCAAGTATAGTTCCAGCGGGCCTGAAGGATTGTTTTCCGAGTTTTTTCTCGCGAAAGTTTCAACAGCTTTAACTTCTCTCTTCCTAAGCTCAACCAACAGGTTTTCAAGCATGGCTGATCCTAATCCCTTCCCACGTGCTTCTTCAGCTGCAATATAAAGACATGCAAGGAAGACCGCGTCCTCGCTTGGTGGTCCAGAAGCATACTCTTTTATCCGTGGGAAAAATGTTTTTGGTGCGTACTGAATGAAACCTATTGGAACACGGTTGACGTAGGCTATAAAACCGCAATTTCCAAATTCTCTAATCACTGTAGTGAGCCATTCTCGTTTTTCTTGTTCCATTTCCCGCTTCAACATTTTCTCATCAACTTCCTCACTTGATTGCCAGTAAAGACAATGGTTGCATGGGCTAGGGATGTCTTTGAAATTGGCGTCGTCAACTTTTCTTATTCTAAGCAACACCTTTTCCTCTTTAGGGTACGTCTTCTAATTTATTCTGGAAGAGGGTGTATAAAAAAGCTGAGAAGCATACTTGGTGAACTCTGATTCAATTGTCTTCAGATTGGAATCTAAGATTGAGGGTTTATGCCTCGCCTTTCGTATGTAAGCCTTTTCTTTGCCAAGTTTTTGACTTCTTCAAGGAATCGTCCGTCTTTCTCTAAACTCAGAAATTGCGCGCGTAGATCTTCGAAGCCCTCAGGCATTTCAATTCTGATGTTAATGAAAGGCTTTCCCATTGCCATTTCAAACTCTCGCTTTTCCTCTTCGTACGTTCTCTCGCGTTTTAGTTTTTTTGAACCTAACAATTTTTTGATTTTCGCCAATTTATTACACACCTAAATTAACCCAAATCTTGCTGTAAGATAAAGACTTGAAAAACCTAGCTGAACTATTGTCGTTATCAAACCTACCTTTGCGAAGTCGCCGAATTTTACAGAGATTCCTTCGCGTTTAAGAGCGCCGATGGCCATTGCACATACAGAACCGCTGAATGGTGTTGTTGCACCCCCAAGGTTTGTTCCAAGAATAAGTGCTGACCAAACAGATGAGGAGGTCAATCCTGAAAAAGCCTGTGAGCTGATCATCGGAGCGAATGTTAATGCAATTGCTGCGTTACTTACCATCATGCTTGCAATTCCACTGAACCATAGAATTATGAGTGTGGAATTAAATGGGCTTGGTCCAGCTATTTGAAAAACCCATGTTGATATATTGTCTAACATGTGAGTTTTTTCCAAACCACCCACAATGAACATGAAACCTGCAATGAAAAAAACAGTCTCCCAATCCAACTCTCTGAAGATTTCTGCGGGATCAAGTTTGCTGAGAACTAATGCGAGGATAGCGCAGCCTATGGCAACTCCTTCTGGTCCAACTCCTAATTTTTCTAATGCTAAGAAAAGGATTACTAGAAGGAATAGGATGAATGTCGACCTGTAAAAGAGTGTCTTGTCCGTTATGCTTTCCAGAGGGTTATATTCCGGCAGTGTCTTTTTCTCTCCAAGTCTATGCTTGAACAACAGGTAAAGCACAAAAATCGTTATAGCCCATAACATTATTTCGCATGGCAAAAGGTAGTTGATGAAATCTGTAAAGCCAATATTTGCTTCCATACCAATCACCATGTTACTTACTGAACCTATCAGCGTGCTTATTCCTCCAAGATTTATCATTACGGTTGCTGATAAGAAGTAAGGTGTTGGATCGTATTTTAGAAGTCTAGCAATTGTGACAGTAGCCGCAGCCATAAGCAGCATCGCCATTGGATCACTGAGAAACATTGAAATAAAAGCCGAAATTAAACAAATAGAAACAAAGAGTTTTGCAGGATTTCCACCCGAAAATTTTACGGCGTACAACGCTAAAACACGGAACAGGCCACTTCTTTTAGCCACCTCAACCACGACCATTGTACCGATCAAGAGGGCGACTAGTCTTACATCCACGAAACCTAAAGCTTCTTCATATGTAAAAACTCCATATTGTATTCCAAACCAAGCGGTGAGTAATGCTCCACTGAGAGCAGCAATCGATAGGGGAGCAAGTTCCGTTGCTGAGATTAGGATTGTTAGAAGGTAAACCAGTATGAAAATTATTATGATTCCGTCCATTTCATTCACTATTTTTGTTTTTCTCAGCCATTTGGACGAGGCGATCTGCCAGTGATTCAGCTTTCTGCTCGATTATTCTATAAAGAATTCGTCCCATATCGTAAATCAGTATTATGATTAGTGTCAGAGCTACATAAGTGGCAACTGTTGTGAGCAAGTATCCAATGTCGAAGAGACTGGCTAAAACCGGCGAAAGCGCTGTAACCACCAATATGACGATTATGATGTAAATGAAGTCTCTTGCAGCCCTCTTCGAAGACCTTTCTTCCTTTATGCCAAGTCTTCTAACAACTACATCCGTTAGAATGTCGCCTAAAACCAACGTGTCGGACAAAGCACGTATCAGGAAAATCGCCATGATCACTGTTGTAACAATCCATATCAGCAAACCTGCATT
>SOJA01000194.1 GCA_004376975.1 Candidatus Bathyarchaeota archaeon | reverse complement strand
GGTTGTCCCAAGCGAAAAGCAGCCTTAAAGATGTTTTTCAGAAACTGTCTGACCGCAGATTGTTTGAGGTTTTAACGGATATGGATCGTCTCGTCGCAAAATTTGATCGGGTAGCGGCGAAGGTTGATCATGCTTCTTATGGGTACGCTGGGTTCTTTAATATTGTGAAGGTTGAAGAAGCGAATCTTGATAGAATGATTGATTTTGACAAGCGGTTAATTGACGATGTTGAGAAAATAGTTAATGAAGCTGAAGCATTTAAAGCTGAAGTCCTGAAACAGGAAACTAAAAAGGCAGGAGAACACATTCAACATCTTGTTGAAACGTTGGAGGCTTTTGAGAAAATGTTTGATAGTCGAGGCGAAGTAATACTTGGAGTGAGTTGAGATGCCGCAAGTTGTAGAATGGAAAAACCCTGGATCTGAAGATATTCTGTGGAGGTATCCCGATGAAGAGATTACTTGGGGCGCCCAGCTTATAGTACACGAGTATGAAGTTGCAGTGTTCTTCAGGGATGGCAAAGCCTACGATGTTTTTGGTGCGGGAAGACACACATTAACAACATTAAACCTACCACTGTTATCTGGGTTGCTTTCACGAATTGCTGGTTATAGCGAAAAACCTTTCAAAGCAACAGTAGTTTTCGTGTCAACCAAGGTGTTCGCTGGAAAATATGGTACGCGAGCTCAAACCACAGAGCTTGCACCCCTGCAAGTACATGGTTCGTTCTGGTTTAAAGTTGAAGCTCCACAGCTCTTTGTGAATGAGGTTGTGGGCGGACAAAAAGCCTACGCAACCGAAGACGTTAACAATTACCTACGCGGGTTCCTGAATGAGAAAATAATTGATGAACTTTCCCACTACGATTTGATCACTGTTTTCACAAGACTTGACGAAACATCCATGATCGTAAAAAACGCCATTCTAGACTATTTTAAGCGAATAGGATTAGAATTGACAGACCTGCGTTTTGAAGGTATAGACACAACACCGGAATATCGTGAACGGCTCTTCTGGCTTAGAACCGGAAAGGCTAGACCTGAAGAAGTGCTACGCATGGAAACTGTGAAGAAAGCTGCTGAAGAACTTGGTAAATCTTCTGGAGCTGGCTTGGGAACAGGTATGGTGCTTATACCACAGATCATGACGCCTACGGGTCCTGCACAGGCACCAGCCGCTGCTCTCGTGATCTGTCCAAAATGCGCTGCAAAAGTTCCAGCTACTTCAAAGTTCTGTCCTGACTGCGGAATACAGCTTACTCCACCAGCTGCCGGAACAATCAAATGTCCAAAATGTGGAAAACTTGTCCCAGCTACTTCAAAGTTCTGTCCTGACTGCGGAGCAAAAATAGAGTAAAAGGCGACGAAATGACTGAAAATCGAAACCGTGAACTATTATCCATAGGCATTTTCCTAATGATCCTAGTAGTCTGCATAATCCTTTATGCACCATTGGGACTAATTGATTGGCCGTTGATTCCACCGCTAATACTTGCATTATACGGTTGCTGGACAATAGTTTTGGCTGGAATTAGAGCTTCAAACCCGCAGAAATATGAACGTGGCCCATTCAGCACATTTGCGGGAGGTCTTCTACTCGTCGCGATTGGTGGAGCATGGCTCTCCTGGAGCATTAACTGGATTTATTCCCTCGTGATAATACTGCTTGTGCCAGGCCTGTTGGCAATCGCCGCCGCTTTGAAAAGAAAATAGCCCTTTCATTTTTTCTAAACATTTTTTATCTACAGTCTATTTAATGCATGCAGGGGCTAGATGCTGTATGGACGAGAAAATAATCGGCTTGGGTACATGGTACGATAAAATGGCAGCTCGGATAATTGAAAGAGAACGAAAGTTGGATAGAAACCTCGATATGATTAGAACTGAGATGGGCCTTGGGGCTTCCGGGCTTCCACATGTTGGCAATCTAGGCGATGCTGCGCGTTCTTACGCTGTTGCCCTTGCTATTCACAGACAAGACTACAGTTCAGAGATGATTGCCTTCTGTGATGATTTGGATGGTTTACGGAGAACCCCTGCTGGACTACCAAAATCTCTGGACAAGTATCTAGGCTTCCCTGTAACTGCTATTCCAGACCCCTTTGGTTGCCATCAAAGCTACGGCGCACACATGAGCTCGTTGTTATTGAAGGCTTTAGACAAATGTGGAATAGAGTACAAGCATATGTCCGGAAAAGAAGCCTATGAAAACGGATTATTGAACGAGGAAATTAGAACACTGCTTCTTAATGCAAAGAAGGTTGGAGAAATAGTTAAAGAAGAAGTTGGACAAGAACGTTACGTTAAAGTTTTGCCTTATTTTCCAGTGTGCAAAAATTGTGGACGCATATACACTACAAAAACCACTGAATTCCTGCCAAGAGAAAATAAAGTCTTGTATGTCTGTGAGGGCATGGAAATAAAGGGACGCTGGATAGAAGGCTGCGGCTACAAAGGGGAAGCAGATATTACAAAAGGCGAAGGCAAGCTTAGTTGGAAGGGTGAATTCGCAGCTAGATGGAAAGCTCTTGATATAAGGTTTGAAGCTTACGGGAAAGACATAGAGGACTCTGTGAGAATAAATGACAGAATTTGTCGGGAGGTCTTAGCGTATGAACCTCCAATGCATGCACGTTATGAAATGTTCCTTGATAAAGCTGGAAAGAAGATTTCTAGTTCAGCTGGGAATGTTTTAACCCCTCAGGTGTGGTTCAGTTACGGTTCACCGCAGTCCTTGCTTTTGCTTATGTTGAAACGGTTTGTTGGAACCCGTACTCTTGATGTGACAGACATTCCTTTCTATATGAACGAGATGGATCATTTAGAAGATGTATACTTCGGAAAAAAAATAGTGAAGGACAAGAAAGAACTAGCTAAGCTTAAGGGTCTATACGAGTATTGTTGGGCGTTAAAACCTCCTGAAAGCTCAAGTGTGCACGTGCCATATAACCTGATGTCCTTTCTGGCTAAGATGGCTCCAAAAGGACGCGAAGAAGAGTTCGTTGCTGGGAAGCTTCGAAGTTACGGATATTTGCAGAAAGATCAAATGTTCGATGAAAACTTGAAGAACCGAATTGAATATGCGTTCAATTGGATAAGGAATTTTGAAGAGATTAAAGAAACTGCTGTAAGTCTGACCGCTGAAGAAAGAGAAGCGATAGAAGAATTGATTGAAGTGCTGAGCGTTGAGGATGATGCTGAAAAGATACAAAACGCCATATTCAACACTGCTAAAAAACGCAACCTGAAACCCGCGAAGTTCTTCAAAATGCTGTATATGATTCTCATAAGCACACCACGAGGGCCAAGACTAGGTCCTTACATACTCGCTATGGGAAAACAGAATGTAGTGAAAGCTCTGCAAAAGGCATTAGACAACTGATAGAATCTGATTTCAACTTAGTTACACAGGCATTATCTGGTATGGATTAGACCGTTGACAGTGAATTGCTTAGAACAAGTTGTTCATCTTTGTTTTTCACTTGTCTTCGTGAAAGAATTTATATTCTCTAGTTCAGAGATACTTTTGCCGATAAAATTTGGTGGGGAAAACCTTGGATTTCGAGTTATCTGCCGAACAAAAAATGATTGTTGATGCAGCCTCTGATATAGCTCAGGATTTTGGTCCAGAATATTGGAGAGAAAAAGACAAGAAACACGAGTTTCCTGAGGATTTCTGGAAGACCTTGGTTGAGGCTGGTTTTCCAGGTATAGTTATTCCTGAAAAATACGGTGGGAGCGAGATGGGAATGTTTGATATGATCTTGGCTATGGAAACTCTAACTTCAGAAGGTTGTGGATTAGCTGGAATATGGTTTCTAGTTTTATCCCCTATTTTCGGAGGCTTATCAATAGTAAAACATGGAGATGAAAAGCAAAAGGAGAAGTACCTGCCGAAAATAGCAAACGGCATGGAGTTTTGTCTGGCTCTAACAGAGGCTGACGCTGGAACAAACACTTTGAACACTAAGACATTGGCTGTGAAGGAAGGAGATGAATATGTCATTAATGGACAGAAAATGTTTATTTCCGGTGCTGATCGAGCTAAAGGAATGGTGCTCATAACAAGAACAACTCAGATGGAAAAGGTTTCAAAAAAAACCTTGGGCTTGAGTCTTTTTCTTATAGATTTACCCAATCCAGCGATTGAGATTATTCCAATAGAAAAGCATGGAATCAATTATTCAAAGACTTTTGAGGTTTATATCAGTGATCTCAAGGTTTCTGAAGAAAACATGCTGGGCGAGGTGGATAAGGGTTGGTATCTTGTTTTGGATACATTGAATCCTGAAAGGATGTCCTTTTCAGCAGCTTCTTGTGGACTTGGGCTTCTAGCTATCGGGAAGGCTGTTGAATACGCTAAGGAAAGAAAAGTGTTTAGAGCGCCTATCGGATCTCATCAAGCTATTCAGTTTCCACTTGCAGAGGCCAAAGCGAAGATTGAGGCTGCCAGATTGCTGAATTACAAGGCTGCTTGGCTTTTTGATAAGGGACAGCGTTGTGGCGCTGAGGCAAACATGGCTAAGGTTGCCGCTGTAGACGCAGGTACTGCAGCCGTTTATCATGCAATGCAAGCTTTCGGCGGCTACGGCTACGCTGTTGAGTACGATGTAGAACGTTGGTGGAGAGAGATGAACCTCATTAGGCTTGCGCCTGTAACTCAGCAGATGGCATTAGCCTTCATCGGCGAACATGTTCTAGGCTTACCAAAATCCTACTGAACTTCAAAGGATACAAAAAGCTGGTTCTTAACACGCGCTTTTCGAAGGTGAAAACTGAAGGGATCCCTAAATCTCCAAGGAAGGGGTGTTGAAGGTATATACATCTCTTGACGCGACCCTGGAAAAAACTAGGGGGGAGGGGGGCGATGGCAGAGTTTCTTCCAAGCGCGCGCTTCAGTTACTCGTTTCTTCTTTTAAGTAATGACTCCGATTCTAGTTACAGAAATGTTCATTTTTTCAAGTTCATGGATTAACGGGTTTATGCCCACAGAATCACTGGCGATGTGTCCAGTTACTATGAGATTTCCACTGCCATAAGCCTGCAGCTTTTCCAAGTCAATAGGGCTTATATGAATGTATATGACTGTGCTAACGCCATGTTTAAAGTATGTTTTAGCAATTTCGTAACCGCCATTCGTTCCAGCACCATGCGACACTACAACCTTGCCAGCTAGATTTTCAGCTTTTCCCAGTCGAATTTTAATATCTGTAACTGCGTTTCTGAACTCAGGCAGTTCATCCAGTGCATAAACCACATCTTGCACAGTGGAATTTCCTTCAATTCTCTTTTTGATTTGTTCATCCATTGTTCTTCTGCCAACTTCATCCAAAGGTGTATGGATATTCATGAATGGCATTTGCAGAAGCTTTGCAGCATCAACCGTTTGAGAGTAGTTCCGAGAATGCCCTTGCACCTCAAGAGAATACAGTTTCTTTCTAGCGGCTACTTCAGCTTCATCCTTTGGAACTCCAGCTTTGATCATCTGTTGAATGTGTCTTTTGAATACTTCATGGAAATTAATGAGAGCTGATTCCCCTTGTGGATGGTGTGCGATAACCGCATCATAACCTAAACGTTTGGCGAGCAAGAGCTCTGATATACTGGCATCAATTCCCAGCAATACTTTTCTGATATTGTCCCCTTTCACATATATGGCGCTGTCTTCAGGGATCTCCTTCAGCCCTGCTAGTTCTAAAGCTAATTCCATAATCTCTTGAGTATTCAACCTATTCACCTGCATTTATGTGCCAACATCTCTTTACTTATCTATTGTGCCTTCCATGATTTCTCAACAGAAGAGTTCATCTAAAATCTTCATCCAGCGCGCGCTTGTAAAGGTTATTAAGGATTAGACGATCTTGAAGGCTGTATGATGGCTGGCATGACCGTTTTGATTAGTCAAGAGTTGCTGCAGGCAATTTTTGAAGGTGCAAGAAGGCTTTACCCAAAGGAAACAATTTTGCTTCTTCGAGGCGAAAAGAAGAAAAATCTAATCACGGTTTCCGAACTCATTGTTCCTCCACTTGCAACCTATGGGAGAAGCTTCGCCAGCATTCCACTTCACATGTTGCCCATGGATTTCTCCATCGTTGGAACTGTACATTCCCATCCATCTGGAAATCTAACACCCTCTACAGTAGACCTCAACCATTTCTTTGGAAATGTGCTCATGATCGTAGGTTTTCCCTTTGCAGAAAAAAGAAATACTGCAGTATACAACCGGAATGGAGAAAAATTAACATTACAAATAACGAAAGCATAAAGAAACATCTTAGGCAGGAATTTCTTACCTTTAAGTGCGTGCTTGCATTCTCACAAAACGAAGAATATATCTGTAAGGTAGCGAAAAACGTTGAAGGGACAAAAGACCTGAAGAGGCTGGATTCGAGTACATAACCAACGTAAATGACTGCAAGCTGTTCCGTAAAATGAAGATCTCATATTTGGTGTCTTAGTCTCTCCCAGAGGGCCCGTGGTCTAGATTGGACTAATGCCCCAGCGCGCGCACAGGGTTTTTTCCAAAACTAAAACAATATAGACTTTTTATTCCTCCTTCCTTCTGCACGCGCTAAATGAAAGTAGAGAATCAACCTTCACGTATCCTTACGCTGGTCAACCTTAAGAGTTTTTTTCGGAGTTTTCGACTCATAATCGGACCGCTAATGTACATAGCAAGGCCCGAAAAAATGAGAACATATGCGATCCATTGAAAGGGGCTTTCTTTGAGCAGCACGCCACATAAAACCCCACCTGTCATAATAATCATGCCGAACGTCATTATACAAAATAGCTTCCACGAACTCATCCCCTTGGATTGCATTATCTCCTTCACGCCAACAATCCGACCGTCAACAACAACTTCGCCGCCAAACTTGTTTACCAACATTTTAAGCGTGATTGAATCTCCGTCATTCAACATAACTGGGCTAAGGGTAACCTCTTTACCTTTCCGCGCGCGCGCGCGACCTTCAAGGCTGACACTCACGTCCGCATATAGAGTATTTGCACAATCCGGATGTAAACCTATCTGCAACCAGTGGAGATGTCTCCCGCAAACCCCTTTCTTTCTGCAGTAAACATCAAAAGTTTAAATGGCCCACGTTGGCAGGCAGAGGTGCTTCATACGTTTGGAAGAAAATGGGGGAAATGGAGGGCTTAGATCTAAAGGACGTTAGGTTTCTTCACTGAGGCTATGAACTCATCTATGGGGATTGCGGCCATACTCAATATTTTAATGGTTCCCCTGAAACCCAGTTCAATAGAAACCTTAGCAATGGTTTCGTTGTTCGGAGCCTCCACAATATTCACGAAATCGTAGGGTCCCAAAACAGCATACTGATGAATCACTCGAACACCAAAGGCTTCAAGTTCTCGGTTAACTTCTTTAATCCTTTCAGGCTTTGTCTTGACGGCTTTCCACCCTTCATCTGTCAAATTAGACAACAAAATATAGTAGGGCATGTAGTTCACCAAACAATAATTATCAACCTATGCACATTTCAGCTTTTCGATCATAAATGCGTGGCATAACGAATTGCACCTTAGAGTCTCTTTACTCAGTCTAGGATCTCTAAGTTTTATTAGTGTGTTAACGTTTTTCTCTTTAGTATGCGTAGAGCATCGCAATCCGTAAGAGGGGCCCGTGGTCTAGTATGGATTAGGACGTTGGCCTGCGGAGCCGAAGATCCTGGGTTCAAATCCCAGCGGGCCCGCCATTTCTACGCTAACACTTAAAGGCGTTGAGTAATGCATCTATGTCTTTTCCATTGTTTTCGCCTGAATATCCTCCTTCAAGAACGAAGAAGGTAGGCTTGTTTAATGATGTTATTCTTTTTCCTATTTCTCTGAAACCTGTCTGGGTCAAACCAAGCGAGGCTAAGTCTCCAGCGTGAGCATCAAATCCAGCAGAAACCGCAATAATCTCAACTTGATCCATGTTAACCCTGCTTAATGCTTCATCCAAATTTTTCAAGTAAACCTCATTTCCACAGTCAGCTCTTAATGGAAAGTTCATACAATTAGCCTCGGAACTGTAGCCCGTACCAGGATAATGTGGATACCTATGCAACCCAACATACGTTACCTTTTCATCCCTCAAGAA
>SOJA01000146.1 GCA_004376975.1 Candidatus Bathyarchaeota archaeon | reverse complement strand
GCAGTTGGTTCGGTAATACCTCTGGCGGTAGGTGAGTAATGAAGACAACGATTGCGGTGAAAACAACTACAACAATCAGCCACTTGATATTAAAAGTTGACATGACATAGATTTCCTCAGTAATAACTATCAATGTCCCAAATAATGTTCTCATTTGGGGTTTAAGATTCTGATGATAGAAACTTTGCAGTAGTATATAGGCAATGAATAGGGTCAACAGAAAGTTGACAATCGCTGTTGGGTCGTGTTTGAAACAGTGGTTTAATACCCAGCCGCGGCTGAGGGTATTGAAGTTTCCGTTCTCAATATCTGCTCCTGGCCAACCTGGTATAGTTGAGGTCTGGACGATTGCCTTTCGTGAATAGAAAAGTCTGAAAGTAAGCAATTGTTTTTCTCAACCCTTCCTCCAGCGGGATATTGGGTTGCCAGCTTAGTTTTTCCTTCGCAAGATCAAGACAAGGCTGTCTTTGACAGGGGTCATCAGTTGGCAACGGCCGGTAGACAATCTTGGATTCTGATTCTATGAGCTCTATGATTTTCTTTGCGAGGTGTAAAATTGTGCTCTCATTCGGATTTCCCAAATTCACCGGCCCAGTGAAATCGTCATCGCTATCCATTAATTTAATTAGCCCACCTATCAAATCGTCAACATAACAAAAGCTTCTTGTTTGAGTACCTTTGCCAAATATAGTTATGTCCTCATTCTTAAGAGCTTGCATAATAAAATTACTTACAACTCTGCCGTCATTTGGATGCATTCTGGGACCGTATGTATTGAAAATTCTGGCCACTTTTATTTTGAGCTTGTGTTGACGGTGGTAATCGAAAAACAATGTTTCAGCACACCTCTTGCCCTCATCGTAGCAACTCCTTCGTCCAATTGGATTTACGTTGCCCCAATACTCTTCGGTTTGTGGGTGAATTGTTGGGTCACCATACACTTCTGATGTAGACGCCTGAAGTATCTTGACCCGTAATCTTTTTGCCAGCCCCAACATATTAATAGCACCATGTATGCTGGTTTTTGTAGTCTGAACAGGATCGAATTGATAATGTACCGGAGAAGCAGGACAAGCAAGGTTATATATGTCATCCACTTCTACGTATAATGGGAAGCATATATCGTGTCGCAAGACTTCAAATCGAGGGTTGGATAGCAAATGTGCGATGTTCGATCGCCTTCCGGTATAAAAATTGTCGATGCATAAAACTTCATGACCCTGTTCCAAAAGACGCTCACACAAATGAGAACCCAGAAAACCGCCACCACCGGTCACCAGAACTCGTTTAGTCAAATCATAATTCTTCATAACACTTGTCCTTTTAATTCAGACCTTTTGGACTTTTCTCCAGAAGTATTTTCACAATTCGTTCAGCAGCATGGCCGTCCCAAAGTGGTGGAATCTGGGGTTCTCGCCAGTTGTCATCAATTGCCCGCCTGTATGCCCGGACAATCTCATCCGGGTTGGTGCCAACAACCTGATTCGAGCCGATTTCTGCGGTGATTGTCCACATTGGCCGGACGGTGCAAGGTCAGAGGGGCAAAATCGTCGCCATTTAGATTCAGTTTATCCAGGATATTTGATTTCTTGGCTTTGGCTTTGTTGTCCAGCAGAGTATCGATCATTACGTTGCCAACAAGGAATATCTTTTCTTTCGGAATACCTTCACAGATGAGATTATCTACGCCGCTTTGCTCAGTACAGAAAAGGAAATCACTTATGGAATCAGTTAAAAGACGATTAATGTCCCCTTCGGGGAATGGGAGAAAATCCCTCGCCTTCAGGCGAAGACTTTAGTATTATTTTGGCATGGAGCATTACCGCAAGTCCAGCCATACGACATATGATATCAAATTCCACTTAGTTTGGATAACAAAATATCGTAAAGCTATTCTTATAGGTGAGATAGCGAAAAGGGCGAGAGAGCTGATTCGTGAGGTGTGTCGTACATTGGATGTTGAGATAATTCGTGGACATGTTTCTAAGGATCATGTTCACATATTTGTCTCTGTTCCACCTCACATATCAGTTAGCAAGCTGATGCAGAGTATTAAGGGAAAAAGTTCTCGGAAGATGATGTCCGAGTTCAAGCATCTGAGTAAAGAGTTTCGGGGCAGACATATATGGGGTAGAGGATATTTTGTTGCGAGCTCCGGGAATGTAACAGATGAAGTGGTTATGCAGTATATTGAGCTTCAGGGCAAAGAGCCAGAAGACGGTGATTTCCGTATTGACGTTGAACTTTAGTGGGCTTACAGTCCATCTGTAAAGCTACCGCCTTAAGACGGTAGTAGTTGACTCTCTTCCGGCATTGAACGGTCGAAGCTTCGCAGGCCGGCTTCGACGTAAATAAGTTTTACGCCAAGTTTTACCGCTACAAGCCCTCAGGCAATTGTACTGTTGACATCACCAACAACGAGAACGGCATAAGGTTCATATTCAGTTCCTACTTGGCTCGACCTCAGCGGGGCTCGCGACGGGTACTACCATTATGGGTGCAGCGCGGTCATATCGGACTGGTGATGTTTTCCTATGTGCCGCCTC
>SOJA01000009.1 GCA_004376975.1 Candidatus Bathyarchaeota archaeon | reverse complement strand
ACTAGTGGGAACATTCTCGTTGTTTGTCAGAAAACTTGCTCCTGCATTTTCGGAGTTAGAATTTCTGAAAAGCTTCAAAACAATGTTTAGCTTCGGGATTCCACTCTATGTTTCAACGGTTGTGGGTGGGTTCCTCGCCCAATTCTTAGGCATACTAATGGCAATGTATGCCAGCAACGCATTGATAGGTAACTACCATGTTAGCGTAAACTTCACAGTGTTGATAGCCTTTTTTGCGATACCGATTTCCACAGTTCTTTTTCCAGCCTTTTCCAAACTGGATTCCAAAGAGGATGTAGAAGCTTTAGAAAAAATATTCAGGGCTTCTGTGAAGTATACTTCACTTCTCATAATCCCTGCAACAACGCTGGTTATCGTTCTCTCTAAGCCTCTAGTTTCAACGTTGTATGGAGCGACTTACGAATCTGCCCCCTTCTTTTTATCATTGTCTGCCTTAATTTTCTTGTATGCAGGTTTGGGGCAGTTCAGCATCAGTGGCATTTTAAATGGGCAAGGCGAGACGAGAAAAAACATGATTCTAGGTCTAGCAAACGCCGCAGTTGGCTTGCCTCTAGCAATCGTATTAGTACCTCGTTTTCAGATTATAGGCCTCATCATAGCTAGAATTATCTCTGGCTTTCCCCAAATTGCCTTGGGCTCCTTTTGGGTAAAAAAGCTCTACAACATCTCGATCGACTGGAGTGTAACAGCTAAGATCTTTCTTCTATCCTTAATTACCGGCTTGATAACTTTCAGTTCTGTAAACATCTTCAGCCTCCCAAATTGGACGCAACTCTTGGTGGGAATCACAGTTCTTTCCGCTATCTCTTTAGTTTTAGCTCCCCTATTCAGAATCGTCAACTCAGATGATATTCAAAACCTTCGAACAATCTTTAGCGAAACAGGACTAGCATCAACAATACTCCACATACCTCTAGAGTTTATGTCAAAACTGTGCAGATAACACAAAACAATTCAGTGCCAAAAGCGCACCCACCTGTTGACACATATTTGCCTGCTAAACACAACGATGTACGCAGAAAATTTTTGGATAACATGGCGAATATAAAGAAGGCATCTGCAAATTTGAAACCTTCATCAGCCCTAATTAAAAGGTGGCAAAGACTATCTATGAACTTGTTCAGTTCACCCATCTAATGGAACCTAAACTTCTTGTCGCGGACATGTATCTTTAATTATTACGCTTTTTAAATGATTCTTTGCGCGAACGCCTTTCAATCTAAAGACACCTACTGATGCACGTCGCAATTGAGTAGTACAAGACCAAGTTTATCCCTGATCAAACCTCCAAAATAGCTAGTTATAATCATAGCTACCTTTAGCTTAACAACAAACTCCATTGAACTGCGTGCTCATTACTTCGGTGAGCAATTAGGAGTATGAGAAGCATGAACGAAAACTTGAGAATACTCGCCTTTTTTCTTCATCCATGCAAATACGGAGAATACGTAGGTGGCGCAGAACGTAGATTTCTAGAGATAACTACTCGGCTAAAAAAACTAGGGGTAGAGATGGTCGCACTTGAGTACAAACCTTCACTTGCACGAGAATGGGGTTATCTGAGTTATAGCTCTATTGAAATCGATCGAAGATTCATAAATCACTCGATACTAGAGGCAATTAGAGTGACTCTGCGTGGCATCATTGAATGTGTAAAAGACAAATTCGACATAATCTATGTGCCTAGTCGAGGCATCTTTGGATATAGTGACATAACTAACCTTGTCTCAGCCTATGTTGTTAGCCTTCTTTTCCGGAAGCCACTAATTGTCGTGTTTCACCATCTTGCGCAATCGGACTACAGCTGCAGCTATTTCGATGAAATTGTCAAAGGTCTGACTCAAAGGCATGCACAAGTCTGTATAGCCGTAAGTAGAGCCACAGCAAATGATGTTATAGAAACATTTAGGGTAAAACGTCTCATAGTGTCACCTAACGGAGTCGATCTGAAGAGCTTCAGAAAACTTCCGTCTACATTGAAGCTCTATGACGCTGTTTTCTTTGGACGAGTGATGGAAGAAAAGGGCATACCAAATCTTCTGAAGGCATGGAAGATTGTGATCACCCAATTGCCCAATGCTAAACTTCTCTTGTTAGGTGGGTCAACACCTCAGGCAAAAGAGACCTATATAGAAATCATCAACAGAGTTGGGTTGAGTCGTAATGTAGTTTTGTCAGGTTTTGTGCCTGACGAAGAAGCCATATGTCTCCTTAATTCCTCCCAAATCTTCGTGTTGCCATCAAAAGCGGAAGGCTTTGGGCTAACCATTGTGGAAGCTATGGCAGTAGGTTTACCCTGCATATTATCGGATATACCTGCTCTGAGAGAGAATTTTCACTCAGCAGCAGTCTTCGTGGAACCTCAGAACCCCAATCAACTAGCCCAAGCCATACTAACTCTATTATCCGACCCTGAGAAACGTAGAAAGCTCGCTAACAAAGGTCAAAAACTTGTTAAACATTTCTCATGGGACGCTGTTGCAGAGAAGGAGTTGGAAGTTCTCAAAAGTGTAACCAAACATTAGGATCCGAAAAAT
>SOJA01000126.1 GCA_004376975.1 Candidatus Bathyarchaeota archaeon | reverse complement strand
TTCTATCACCAATAATTTTTGTGCAATTGCACATATTTAACCTTTTTTGGAGAGTTGTGGGCTCGTGAACTCATTGCACCCCAGCCTCTAATTGTTATTTGTGTTTCCAAATAGAGTCTCTGGAAACGGGATATATAGACCAGTAATATCTAATTGGTCACTTCCTTCTGCGGATTGCTTAGCAACTCCAACCTAGCGCGCTTTGCAATATAGGAGTGGCTGATCTGGAAGGCTTGGGAACACTGGCTTTCGTCTTGTTTCGTCGAGACGTCTGGAAAAAGCTTGGAAATAAGTTTTCTTCAGGCCTCAGGATAGCTTATCGTGTGCAGTTTATGTTGACTTAACAGATAATTGCTTATACGTTTTTTAATGTGATTATGCACAAAATTTATATGTCAAGCTGAATCCTAATCGTTCCGCGCGCGCGACACAAGTACTTCAACAGGAATTCCTGGGCCGACCCCCTATATGTGATGAGCCAATGTGAGTGTTCACAAATGCTTAGGAGATACAGGGAGGAAGTGATGCATCATGGCTAATTGGTGGGAAAGTGAAGAGTACAAGAGCAAGTTAGAGAAACTAATAGAAGAAAGTGAAAAACTAAAAGAAGAGAGACTGAAAAAAGAACGTAAGGCCCTGAAGGAAAGACCGGAACTATCTCAAGGAAAGGGAAAATCAGTTTCGGATAAACCTGTCGACCTAACCGATGCAACATTAATGGAAGTTGTGCAGAATAATCCCTTGGTGGTGGTTGATTGTTGGGCGCCGTGGTGTGCTCCCTGCCATATGGTTGCGCCAGTTGTAGAGGAACTTGCGCGGGATTACGCCGGAAAAATATTATTTGGGAAATTGAATGTTGATGAAAGCCGAGGGATCGCAATGCAGTATCAGATAATGAGTATTCCTACAATGTTGGTGTTCAAGAGCGGAAAACTTGTAGATAGGATGATTGGTGCCATGCCTCGACAAATGTTGGAGCCGAAAATAACGCGTCATCTTTAAGGCCCTATGGCAATGATTGTGGAGATAAAAATCGACTATGAGAAATGCATCAGATGCAAGGAGTGCGTTAAAGCGTGCAGCTACGGGGTATTAGAGTGGCTTGATGACGTGCCTATTGTTGTAAATCCTAAAAGTTGTGCGCTTTGTTTAGAATGTGAGAATAATTGTCCTGTTAATGCAATAACTCACGAGGAAAAATAAAAGGAAGGTGCGAGTTAGAGAATAATAGCTTAAGGATGGGATGTACATGTGTCTTCTAAAGGTTTACGTGGATGAAGGAAAATCAGGTAAGAAACTTGTGGCTGAGGAAATTGCCTTAGTCAGCGAAGACCATGGTAAAATTAAACTCAAGAACTTGGATTTTGAAGAAACAAGCTTAGATAACGTTGAAATTGTCTTGGTCAACACGTTGAATTCGGTTTTACTTCTCAAAAGCAGGGAGGGTTAAGGTTTGAAGGTAATGGTATGCGGAAAAGGCGGTTCGGGAAAATCCTCGGTTTCAGTTCTTATGGCTAAGGGTGTTAGCGCGCGCGTGGACACCGACGCTGGAATATAGCATGTGGGGCGAGGAGTTGAGGAAGGCTGTGATACCATACTGGCTGTTGTGGATCCAACGGCTGAAGCCTTAATGCTGGCGAAAATTCTCAAAGAGACATTTCAGAACCTCAACAAAAAATTCTGGCTGATACTGAACAAAGCAATGCCTAGAATAACCGAGCCGATCAAAGAAAAAGCAAAAGAACTGAACCTTGAGATCAACGGAGTGATCAGGTTTGATGAAGAAATTTTCGAATCCTGCATGGAAGGTGGACTACTTAACGCAAAGGAAGCACTGTCCGACATGGAAGGAATTTTAGAAACCATAGGTCTCATCTAATTTACTCATGAACGGATTTGTCATACCACCGTCTGAGTCAAGGCTGATCTAAGCGCGCGCTTCTAGTGTACGAGATACCGTTTTCTAAGAACTAGAACTTTGTGAATTGAGGATACGGATTTAAAACTTAAAAATAAAATGGAATGTTTTGCTGTTTGTTGATAATCCATTCAAAGACTTCTTTCTTAATAACGAATAAAGACAAGTAGTTAAGCCAAAAGAAGAAATAAACATTTACGGAGGCTTCCCTTTAGATAAGCCCCAAGAGTAGAAGCCTATTATTACTGGCTTCATGAGCAGAGCGGTTGCAATGAGTGCGGAGTATAGAGTAAGGGAAATAAATCCAGAATTAAGCAAAATGAGCTGAACGATCAAGCTCGTGCTAAATCTTACACTAAGCCCTAATCCCATTAACAAACAGTATTTATTTCCAAGCAATTTGTGGAAAAGTAGAAAAGAAGCTGAAAGCGCTGAACCCTTTGCAACGGCCCATATGAGTACAATTAGCAATGGGGCGAGAAGAAGAGAAGTCAAAGAGACTTTTGCTCCTATACTCAAAAAGAAAAGCGGGGAAAGAAGGATATAACCCAAAAATTCTATATTCTTCTCGTTTTCATGTAGCCTTTCCTTAGGTAATAATCCTCTAAGGACTATCCCGCCAAAAATTGCACCAACCGTTGCCAAACTTTCGAA
>SOJA01000067.1 GCA_004376975.1 Candidatus Bathyarchaeota archaeon | reverse complement strand
ACAAAATCCGGAAAAAACTGAATGACCGTTGAGACGCAAGTCTCTAATCTAAAAGAAAACTGTAGCCCATCGAAATGGAAAAATGGGAGCTTGCGGGTGACATCGCCATTTCAGGCGAGAACACCTCATTATTCCTTCATTAGAATCTTGTTTAATGATGATGGCCTGCTTGTGGGATATTATGGGCGACTCGGAGAGTTCTTTGGTTATCGCTGGAGATACATTCAATTAAGCGAAGGAATCGTTTGGCGAGCAGCAATACTTCACGGAAGACAAATAGTGTGTGAAGGTATAGTAGATATGCACGTAAAGGATGCCTTTTTGAAAATAAGAAAACTTTTGTTACGAAAGGAGTTTGTAGACGCCGAAATGCTTTATAAAATAGACAGAGAATTAAACCGGGACGCAGTGTTCCAGAACAAAACTCTTCAGATGAGTAAGCCAAAGCTTGTTTGAGGGCAAAACTTCATTTGTATAATCAAAGATTAACGGTTAACTTTTAAAGGCTGATATGTGAAAAGAATAGTAATTACTTGAAAGGTGAAGTGAATATGGTGAAAGTAGAGGGATGTGAAGTGCTTGAAGGCCTATACTACACGAAGGATTTTGAATGGGTTAAAGTTGAAGGTGATAAAGTTCGTGTTGGCATGACAGACTATGCCCAAAAACAACTGCGAGAAATCGTTTATGCCGAGCTGCCAGATTCTGGAGCAACATTAAGCCAAAATGAGCCATATGGAACGGTCGAATCCGTAAAAGCCGTTTCAGATTTGATCGCGCCCATAAGCGGAACGATTGAGGAAATCAACGCAGAAGTCCAGTCAAAACCGGAAATCCTAAATGAAGACCCTTATGAAAAAGGCTGGTTACTAATAGTCAACCCATCAAATCTTCAGGCGGAACTAGCCAAGATAATGAATCATAATCAAGCAGTTGAATGGCACAAGACTCTGAAAAAGTAGAAGAAGGATAAAAAAAATGCCGGGACGCATAGTAATAATCGGCGCTCATGCTGCAGGCTTAGATGCGGCGGCAGCAGCTAGAAAAACGGACCGCACTGCTGAGATATCGCTTATAACCACACAGAAACGTGCTGGTTATTCGCCTTGTGGAATCCCATTTGTTCTAGGCGGACACATATCAAGCTTCAGCAAACTCGTGGTTTTTCCTCAATCATACTTCCGGATGATGAAACTCAATCTCATGCTGGAAACAACAGCGACAAACATAGATACAAAAAACAAAACAGTTGAAATACAAGACAACACTGGAAAAAAAGAGCAACTTCCATACAACAGTCTCATTCTCGCCACCGGAGCCTTTCCTTTTATACCGCCAATTAAGGGTCGAGAAAAACAGGGAATACATGTACTCAGGACATTAGAAGATGGGGAAAGGATTGATCAAGCGATAAAGAATGGTGCAAAGACAGCGGTTGTTATGGGAGCAGGTCTCATAGGAATTGAAACTGCAGTAGCGCTACAGGAGAGAGGCTTAAGGACAACAGTTGTTGAGTTGTTACCTCAAATTCTTCCAGCGATGCTTGACGCAGACATGGCTAAGAACATTCAGGAAATGCTTGAGCAGAAAGGCATAAACATAATGGTTAGTAGTGGGGTTGAAGATTTCCTTGGCGCAGACAGAGTTACAGGGATAGTTGCTGGTGGAGAACAGATAAGCGCGGATTTAATTGTCGCGGCGTTTGGAGTGAAAGCAAATACTGAGCTAGCGAAAAAAGCCGGTATCGTAATGGGTGAAACTAGGGGGATAAAGACGAACATGAGAATGGAAACTAACGTTAAGGATGTTTATGCTGCTGGAGATTGTGCGGAATGCGTTCATATGATCACGCAACGTCCAGTATTGCCTCAACTTGGAACCACAGCAGTTAGACAGGCAAAAGTGGCTGGAATCAACGCTGCTGGCGGATATGCAGTTTTCTCCGGAGTGTTAGGCTCAGCTGTTACAAAATTCTTTGATACTGAGATAGGTGTAACCGGACTAACTGAGTTCTTTGCACAGAAAGCGGGACTTGAAACATTTACTGGAGCAATTACTTCACGAACCCGACCGGACTATTACCCCGGTGGATTACCGATAAAAATCAAGATTGTTGTAGAAAAAGATAGCCAAAGAATAATTGGAGCTCAGATAATCGGAGGCGAACAAGTAACTCAGCGTGTGAACGCTTTATCCTTTGGGATGCAGAAGCAGATGACAGTGCGAGAGCTGGCTCGAGCAGATACAGCTTATGCACCACCTTTGAATGAAACTTGGGAGCCCATGGTGCTTGCTGCTGAAATAACGTTGAGGAAGCTGCGTTAATCCCTTGGAGCATCATAAGATTAATTAGCTGGATTTCAGAATAAGTTGACCAAATATGGTGATTGAAAATGGAAACAAAAGTAGCTATTAACGGGTTTGGAAGGATAGGGCGACTCCTATATAGAGCAGCCTTAGAAACTGGAACAGAAATAGATTTCGCAGTTGTGAATGACTTAACAGACGCCAAAACATTGGCATTCCTTCTAAAACATGACACTGTACATGGGCCATTACCATTTGACACAGAAGCCAAGGGAGATGTCATTGTTATCAAGAAAAACGGTGTTGTCACCCAGGAGCTGAAGGTTTTAGCACAGCCGGACCCAGCGAAGCTGCCTTGGGGCGAAATGGACGTTTACTTAGCTGTTGAATCCACCGGAAGATTCAGAAAAAGGGAAGCCGCCTCAAAACATCTGCAGGCTGGTGCAAAGAAAGTTTTGGTTTCTGCTCCAATGAGCCCTGCTTCCAGTGCGGATCTAACCGTGGTTTACGGTGTGAACGACGACAAATATGATCCGACTAGGCATCATATTGTTTCCTTGGCTTCTTGTACTACAAACTGTGTATCGCCTGTAGCTAAGGTGTTGAACGATAAATTCGGCGTAAAAGCCGGCATAATGAACACGATACACTCTGTCACTAATGATCAGAGGCTTCTCGACATGCAACATAAGGACCTGCGGAGAGCAAGATCAGCAGCATTCAACATTATTCCAACAACAACTGGAGCAGCAGTAGCGGCAACATTAACAGTGCCGGAGCTTGAAGGAAAAATGAACGGACTTGCCCTACGTGTTCCAACGCCAAATGTTTCGATAGTAGATTTCACAGCACAACTGCAAAGAGACGTTACGAAGGACGAAGTTAACGCAGCATTCAAAGAAGCAGCCCAAGGAAAGCTAAAAGGAATCTTAGCATATACAGAAGAGCCAGTGGTTTCGTCGGACTTCATACATAACCCCTACTCAGCCACAATAGACGGTCGCTCCACAATGGTGATAGGCAACCTAGTCAAGGTGCTTGCTTGGTACGATAATGAATGGGGTTACTCTGTTAAGATGGTGCGGATGATAGAAAAAATCTGCAGAATGGCAACATGAAAAAACCTAAAATCCCAAGAAATCTCACCAATTCCCAATTTTTCAAGATGATGTTGGAATGCCCAAGCTGTTAACATTAGATGATGTGAGCGTAGAAGGAAAAACCGTACTTGTTCGAGTGGACTTCAACTCTCCCATAGACGCAAAAACACAAAAAATCTTGGACGAAACAAGAATCAGAATGCACGCTGAGACAACCATTAAAGAACTTGCTCAAAAAGGCGCAAAAATTGTGATTCTGGCACACCAAGGCAGACCCGGCGAATCAGATTTCACTTCACTCAAGCAGCACGCGGAAATTCTAGGCAAAATCATGGACAAACCTGTCAAGTACGTTGATGAGGTCTTCGGCGAAAAATCCCAAAAAGCCATTAGCGAACTGAAAAACGGTGAAGTACTCGTACTAGAGAATGTTAGGACCTATGCTGATGAACGAAAGAAGGGAACACCAGAAGAACATGCAAAGAAGGAAATGGTGAGAAAACTTTCGCCTTTAGCTGACTTGTTCGTCAACGACGCCTTCGCAGCGGCACATAGATCTCACGTATCAATAGTAGGCTTCACAACCGTATTGCCAAGCATTGCAGGACGTATAATGGAAAGGGAGCTAAAATCCCTAGGCAGAGTCTTAGAAAAACCGGAGAAACCATGCGTATTTATTCTTGGAGGAGCCAAAGCAGATGATTCTCTTGAAATCTCAAAATACGTACTGGACAATAACGTGGCGGACTACGTGCTTATAGGCGGAGTTGCCGGTCAAGTTTTCCTCACAGCAAAAGGCTTCAACCTTGGCAAACCAAACAAGGATTTCTTAACTCAAGCTAAGCTTCTAGATTTTATGCCGGGCATAAAAGAGCTTATGCAAAGGTATCCCGATAAAATCAAGATTCCAGTAGATGTAGCCGTGGAAGTAGATAGTAAGCGGAAAGAATATCCCGTTGAACAACTTCCAGTGAATTATCCGATATATGACATTGGGAAAAAGACTGCTGAGAACTATACCGAGGTTATCAAGAGTGCAAAATCAATCGTGGTCAGCGGACCCATGGGAGTCTACGAAAATAGCAAGTTCGCATTCGGAACAAAGAGAATCTTCGGAGAAGTCGCCAATTCACAAGGATTCTCTCTTGCCGGCGGCGGCCATACTGTAGCAGCCTTGCAAGAATTTGGATTATCCAACAAAATCTCTTACATCAGCACAGCAGGCGGGGCACTAATAGAATTTCTGATGGGCAAGAAATTGCCAGGCGTAGTCTCACTGGAAAAAGCAGTAGCAGCAACATCCAAACGCAAGAATAGAGATTGAAGGAGACAAAACGAAACCATTGATCAGCGAAATCTCTATAAACACCCCTAAGCATGGAAGCAAAAGCGCGCGCTCTAAGTTCCTAAACCGCCAAAAAGGGCGGGTGATACTCCCAAACAAAGAAACCTATTCTCAAATAGACATCTCGCCAGTCTGTTTTATGGATGACGTTGTTACTGATATCAAGCTAGAGCGTTGTACAGTATGTTCTAAAACAGCTTCAGTTTCCTTCTTGGCTGCTCTTTTTTCTTCTCAGGTTCTTTTTCTTCTGACTTTTCTGTTGGCAGTGGAAACTTTGGGAACTCCTCTTTCGGTGGTTCTGGTTCAGGCTCTTCCTTCTTTTCAGGTGCCTTTTCCTTTTTCTTTTCAGGTTTTGTTTCCTTTTTTTCTTCTTTGGGTTTCTCTGTCGGCTTCCAAGTAAAAATGGGTTGGAGGCGAAGGCCTTTATGGTCTCCGAGTTTTAGGTATTCCCACTCGTACAGGTCGATGCGTATTCCTTGCATGTGTTCAACGGCATGGTGTAAGGTCTCCGAGAAGTTTGGTGCGATCAGAATTAGTCGCGGGTTCTCTTTGTCGTTGATTCTATGTTTATTGTAGGTAGCTTTCAAGAACGACTTGAACTTGTTAACATAATCTAGGCTTTGTATTCCGTGTAACAGTATATTGTCGTCTTCGTTGGCGTTCAACTGTACAATCACAAGCTGTCCATTGTCGTCATGACACAAAATGTCTAATTCTGTCTTGCTGTTTACTTGAACATGACTGCAGACTACTGTCAAACCTTTTTCGATTTGGTTCATTTCCTTCGTTATCATCTGCTCCAGTTCTTGCTTACTTTCAACGCTGATTTTTTCAATTGACACACTTATTCACCTTTGTTGCTAAGACAGAAGTGGAAGTAAAGCATAAATAAATTATGAATCCAGCATCAGAATCGAACATAAGCTTTTGAGCTGCTAGGTCTAGAAATAGCAAATCAGAAATAAATGGCAGATTGATAAAGGGATAAGTAGAGGATGATGTATTGACGGATATTGTCTTTGTGTTTGAGGTTCACCAGCCGCACAGATTAAGAAGAGACTTCTTCTGGGAAAACATTTTTCTAAAACGTGTGAAAAAGAAGGATTTCTTCAAATACTATTTTGATTGTGTCGTAAACAGAGAGGTTTTTAAGAGAACATGTAATAAGTGCTATTTCCCGTCAAACAGGATACTGCTTGACTTAATCAGCGAACACAAGAGAGAGAAGAAAAAGGTTAAAGTTTCATTCAGCGTTTCCGGAGTTTTCCTAGAGCAATGTGAAATGTTCAGCAAGGATCTTTTGGAATCTTTCAAACAACTTGCTGAAACCGGATGCGTGGAATTTCTAAGCCAAACCTATTATCATTCGCTGGCAAGTCTCTACCCTGAAAGAGCAGAGTTTATTGAACAGGTTGAGATGCATCAGCAAGTGATGAAGGATTTACTGGGATACACACCTAAAGTCTTCGAAAACACTGAGTTATTGTACAATAATGCTATAGCAAAAGTCATCGAAAAAATGGGGTATAAGGCGATTTTCACAGAAGGTGTAGAAAGAATACTGCATGGGAAATCACCAAACTATCTTTACTCGCCGAAGGTCTGCAGGAAAGTCAAAATACTGTTGCGAAATTACAAGTTGACAGATGATATAGGCTTCAGATTTTCAGCAAGATGGTGGAGTGAGTGGCCGTTAACAGCAGAGAAATATGCGAGTTGGCTGGCGGCAACATCAGGTCAATGTGTCAACATTTTCCCGGATTATGAAACGTTCGGCGAGCACCACTGGCCTGAAACTGGCATACATGAGTTTCTGAAATACTTGCCTGGGAATATTTTGAAATGGTGGCATCTTCATATGGCTACGCCATCAGAGGTTGCGGAAAAGTATGCGTCGGTTGGGGAGATTGATGTTCCTGAACTTGGCGGAACAGTTTCTTGGGCTGATTTGGAAAGGGATGCAAGCTGCTGGCTTGGAAATACAATGCAGTGGGCTTACTACACATCTGTGCGAAGGCTTGAACCACTTGTCAAGGAAACAGAGGATGAGGACATGTTGAGAATGTGGAGATACTTTCAAACAAGCGACCATCTCTATTACATGTATACCTCAGGCGGTGGACCCGGCGAGGTTCATTCCTACTTCAGTCATTTTAGAACGCCGGTGGATGCTTATGTGACAGCTCAATCAGTGATACTGGACTTTGAAAACAGAGTAAGACTTGCTTCAGTAGCTGCAAACGAGCCTTTTCTATTTTACACTGGCGTAGGCGAAAAACGTTATACGGGAACAATGGCGTGGAGCCTAAGAGGATTCGTGAAGACCGTTCAAAAGGTTGACATAAAATCCATAGAATTTCATAATCGCCGTGGAGATTTCGAGCAGTGGGCAAAGGTTTCACTCTTGGACGATATGTTGTGGAAAGACTTGAAGAAGGTGAGGCTTTCAAAGTTGAAAGGAGAGAGGCTGAGAAAATCAATAGCTAAAGTTGCCAAAGAAAGATTCAAGAGGTTAAGCCAGCAAATGCAGGCAACCAAATACTTCTAGAGTGGTCTGCTAACCGTGACCATTAAACTGAGCACTTTTTTCCAGAATATTAAACTAAAGTATGCAGCCCTAGGACTCTTAAGGAAGAATAGAAAAGTGGAGGTGCATGGAAATTCAAGCTAGCCAAGTAACGTTTAGAAGCTATCTGTTCTTCTGGTCAGGACAACTAGTTTCGTTGCTAGGGTCATCTATCGCGCAGTTTGTAATAATTTGGTGGATAACTTTAGAGACGGGAAGTGCTTTGTACTTATCAATTGCTTCGTTTTTGGGTCTTGTACCTATGATAATTTTGACTCCTTTTACTGGTGTGCTTGTGGACAGATGGAGCCGTAAGGCATTGATTGGCATTGCAGATTTTTTACAGGCTCTAGTTACTGTAGTACTTATCTTCCTGTTTTGGTTGAGTAGTGTTTCGATTTGGCAGGTTTTAGTATTGCTTACTCTTCGAGGTATTTTTCAAGCCTTTCATAGTCCTGCGGTAACGGCTATTGTTCCATTGATGGTTCCTAAAGCTAAACTAAGCCGTGTAAATGGCTTGACTTATCTTTTTACTGGTGCCGTCACTTTAATAGGACCAGTTGTTGCAGCTCTCTTGTTGGCGTTCTGGAAAATTCATCAAATTCTTTGGATTGATGCTATCACTTTTATAGTGGCAGTGATCCCTCTCTTGATAATTACAATACCTTCTGTGAGAAAGAAACAAGATAAATCCTCTTTTAGCAAGGATTTAGGGGAAGGCTTGGCATTTATTAAAAATGCGAGAGGATTTCTACCCTTATTAACGCTGGCAACTCTGTTGAATTTCTTGCTTACACCCTTACCTACTCTGCTTCCTTATTATGTAAAATTTGATCATTTGGGAGAAGTTTCAGATTTGGCATTTGTCATGGCGTTTTTCCAAGGAGGGATTCTTGCTGGGGGATTGTTAATGTCAGTGATAAAGGGGGTCAAAAAGAAAACGGGTGCAATTATGTCTTCTGTATACATTGTTTTCTTGGGATACGCTCTTGTAGCTCTTACTCCCTCAGGGCTATTTTGGTTTATGGCGTTAGGCGGACTAATTATGGCTTTTTGTATTCCGATAGCCAACGTGTCAATCCAGACAATAATCCAAACCGTTGTTCCTTTGAAAATGCAAGGTAGAGTAAATTCAGTTACTATGGCGCTGTCTTCTGCTGCAACTCCACTCGGCATGATTCTTTCAGGAGTAATAGTAGAATTCACAAGAACAGCCAATCTTTTCCTAGGATGCGCTGGATTAGGAATACTGGTGTTAACGCTTTCATGGTTTTTTACTGACATCAGGCATGTAGAGAAAATGGAAGAAGCTTCAATTGAATAAGCTTTCTCAAAACTCCTTTTTTACACTATAAGTAGCCTAAATAGTGCAGAATCACCCATTTATTGTAGACAACATTAGAAAGCAGACAACACAAGTCTATTACAGTCAGAAACTCCTTGGCTTCAGTGAAATATCATCTGTTAAAAATTTACAAGAGATTTCTTACAATAGAATACAGCTAATGTAACCCTAAAATTTCATAAATACTTTTAAATGCTCTACACTGCCTTTATAAGAAAATCTGTCTAACTCCTGTAACTGTTTAAGGTGAGTATGTTGAGAGAGGAATTGCCAATCTCAGAGAAGATTTTGCAGATGTTGCATAACCTGTGTGCGACAGCTCCAGATCTGGCGAGGAGAAGCGAAGAGCTTGCGCAAGTTATGCAGTTCGACATAAGCGAGTTGGAACGAATTCTTGACAATTATGGTTTGGAGGGGCACGTCGAGAGTTTCGCGGATAACGAGGGGAAAAAACGGTATTATTTGACGGGGAGAGGGATAATCAAGGTCTGTGCACTTTTCACGTAGTGGAAATCAATGCGTGTCATAATTTTGTCTTGGGAGTTTCCGCCGAGGATGGTTGGTCAGCTTGCAGGCTATGTGAAAGAACTTGCATTACAGCTTGTTAAAAGAAATGTGGAGACCCATGTGGTTACATATCATGACTTCCTAACCGGAGAGCATGGAGAACCTGAAGGCGTCATGACTTATAGAGTCACAAACCCTGTTCGAACTCATATTGGCGTTCTTACGTGGGTTCTAACACTAAACCAGGAGGTTGAAAGAGCAGCAGCAAACATCTATTACAAAGCAGATAAAAAAATAAACTTGATAGATGTGTACGATTGGCATTTCATACAATCTGCGGTTACTTTGAAGAAAGCGTTTAATCTTCCCTTTATTTTTTCTGTCGAAAGCTTAGAAGAACATCGCTCTCATGGTGCGAACTACCCCTTCAACATGGCTATCAAAAGCTTAGAATGGCTAGGCCTTTATGAAGCAAAAAAAGTGATTGTAAAATCAGAATGGATGCGCGATGAAGTAGTCAGGATATACCATGTTCCGATAAACAAGATAAGGATAGTTACGCCAGGATCCAAGACTTGGATAAAAAATATTCTGGAAACCTACAACAGTGTAGCGGGAGATGCGGTGCCCAAATGACTCAGGAATTAACCGTGATGATGCTTACTTGGGAATTTCCTCCAAGGATAATAGGAGGTATATCTCCACACGTTTATCACTTGTCGAAAAACTTGGTAAGAAATAATGTGAAAGTGTATGTGGTTACATGCGATTTTCCTGGAGCACCGCAACATGAAACTGTTAGTGGAGTCGAAATCTTTCGAATAGATTCCTACAAGAATCCTTCTCCAGACTTTGCAACGTGGGTTTACCTGATGAATGTGAATATGCAGAAGGAAGCTGCTGCTCTCATTAATCGTTTAGGCGGAAAAGTTGACATCATTCACGCTCATGATTGGCTTGTTGCAAATGCGGGGATAGGTCTGAAACACGTTTTTAGAAAACCGCTTCTAGCAACAATTCATTCAACCGAGGTTGGGCGCAGAAACGGAGTTCATTTCGATTATGAAAGGATGATTCATGAAACAGAGGCTTGGCTTACATATGAAGCGTGGAAGGTGATATGCTGTAGCAACTATATGGTATCGCATGTTAGGTGGGCTTTCGGGATTCCTGAAGACAAGCTGGATATGGTTCCAAACGGCGTAAACCTTCGAGAATACGCTGGGAACAAGAACGCTGACTTAACCCAATTTAGAAGAAAATTTGTTTTGCCAGCAGAGAAGCTTGTGTTATTTGTTGGAAGGCTAGTTTACGAGAAAGGTATTCACGTGTTTGTGAATGCGATCCCCAAGGTCTTGGATAAAGTTAATGCTAAATTTGTGATAGTAGGTAACGGTTACATGAAAGAACCTCTTTCAAACCTTGTCAAGAGTATGGGCTTGTCACACAAAGTCATGTTCACAGGATTCGTGGATGATAACACCTTGAAGAACCTGCAGAAATGTGCGGATGTCTCAGTTGTTCCATCACTCTTCGAACCCTTTGGAATAGTGGCTCTTGAGGCAATGGCTGCAAAAAGCCCAGTTGTCGTCTCCGACACAGGAGGCTTGTCAGAGATAGTGGAACACGGTGTAACAGGCGTTAAGGTTTACCCAGAGAATCCGGACTCTCTTGCATGGGGAATAACAAAGGTTTTACTTGACAAGAAATATGCCGAGTGGATTAGCACAAATGCTTCCAAAAGAATGCAGGAAAAATACGACTGGAAC
Organism: Candidatus Bathyarchaeota archaeon; assembly: GCA_004376975.1. The sequence goes on along the minus strand of SOJA01000067.1, from coordinate 13,437 downwards.
AAAATAAGCCAGCAAACAAAAGCAGTCTACCAAACCGTTCTGAATGAATATTCTCGAAGTTTCTGGTCTTGAAAGTGAACAAGGGCAACATAAGTCATCTGAAAAACTACTTCCTAAGAAAATGCTGCAAGACGAACTGCTGGTGACGCAGAGGGTTTTTATGGATATTTTAGTTTAACGGCTTTGCTTGGACAAACATCAACGCATTTCAAGCAGTAAATGCATTCAGGATCACTGAATTTTTCCCACGGTAAATCCAAAATTCGAACGTTCATAGGACAGGCTTCAACACATAGACGACATTCGCCTTTGACACACTTGACAAGGTCTCTGTGCAACCCGAGAAAACTGAACTTGTTCATTACCGCCATGATCGCCCCGTGCGGACAGAAATATTTGCACCACCCTCTTGGAGTGTAAGCTGAAAAAACAAGGACACCGGCCATAATAAAAAGTTGAACCCAAAAGAGCGGGGACAGACTTGTAACTTCCAGTGCTACATTGCGGAAATCCATAATCATTTTTGGCAAGGTCGTAAACAATGTTTCAGCTGGACTTAATGTAGTGAAGGGAGCCTCTGCAAAGATGCCTAGAGCTTTTTCGTATCCACTGCTGGTTTTCATGAGTTTTGAGGCGGAAAAAGTTACACTAACAAACAAGGTGATAATCAAAATAGCATATTTTATGTAAATCATGCTTTCATGTGTTCTGGGAGATATTTTCGTCTTCTTGCGTTTAATGAAGCCTATTAAATCTTGAATAAATCCGAAGGGGCAAACCCAGCCGCAAAAGGATTTGCCAAGCAATATCCCTATGGTTACAAATGAGGCTATCGCAATCCATGGAAAAACCGCCTTGTAAAGCATAAACTGCAGAGCAGTGAAGGCATCTCCTGCTGTATTAGGCTGAATCCCCCAGGTCCAAAGAACTGGGAGTAGCAGAGGTAGTGCGCCTAGATTGAAGATTATTGCGCTCAAAAACATGAAGGATAAGAATTGAACTACTCTGCGAATAGTGTTGATTTTAAGCAGTTTTTGTTTGTTTTTGTTTTTCAATTTTCTGCCTCTTTCAATAGTTAATGACTGTTTGTGTTATTTTATTTTCCTATGACCTTAACGTTTTCTACAAGAATCCAAGGGGCAACTAGTTCCCCGATTTTTCTGTCGTTACTAGCTAACTCAGAAATATTCGTTAATACTTGGAAAATATTACCAGCCAACATTGCTCCTTTAGTAGCGTAGGCGATTTCACCGTTTTCGATTTTCCACGCTGGTGTTGCGACAACGGAGAATTCTCCACTGGCTGGGTTGCTGCTGTGGGCTCCCTGCAAATAATATACTAGAAGGCCCTCTTTCAGTCCGCTGATAAGTTCTTCTGGCGATTTTCTTGTTGGCATGATGTGAAAGTTTGTGGCTTCCACGTTTGGTGTGGATAAGTATCCTGCTCTTGAGGCATTTCCTGTGCTTTCTTTTCCCTCTTTCTTTGCAGTGTAATTATCGTAAATAAAGCTGCGTAGGACTCCCTTCTCTATGATTAGTGTTTTTTGCCGAGGGACTCCTTCACCGTCAAATTTCCATGTGCGGATGCCGCCGTTAAATAAGCCGTCGTCGTAGATTGTTACAATCTCTGAAGCTACTTTTTCCCCGATTTTATCCTTGAAGGCTGATTGATTTCTCTGCACGTAATCCGCTTTGACAGCATTGATTAAGGTGTATTGAAGCAACTGTTGCAAGGCAAATTGGGTGAACACTATGTTGATGCTTTTTGTTTCTGTTCTTTTGGCTTTCAATGCTGTAACAGCAAGTCTTGCTGCTTCCTTGCCAACCCACTCCGGGTTTATGTCATATTTTCTTTCAATATTGAACTCGAAGCATACTGGGGTTACTTCGCCTTCTCCTTTAGCTATTGTTTCCAAGCTGCATTCAAAAATCGTTCCATGATCAAAACCCTCTACACCATTTGAGTTTGCTATAGCCTTACACAAGTATGATGCTCCCACTCCTCCTTCTATCGGAAAGACCCGGCTATCCATTTTCTCAGCTGCATCTAACATCGTTGCAGCAATCTTCACCAGATCTTCTGAATCAAGTTCAAGAATCCTATTATCGTAAGTGCCTTCTACAGACGCAAAAGCTTTCTTAGTTGGAAGACCCTGCCAGTTTTGATCTTGTTTGCTTGCTTTAGCAAAATTCAGAGCCTTAACAACTGTTTCTGCGATAGCAGCTTGGCCTTCTAATATGTTTGTGTAAGAAAAACCTGTTGCCTTGTTAACTATAACTCTGACCCCTAGCCCTCTATCGATTATTCGAGAACCTCGGTTGATCTGTCCTCGTTCAATGCTGACACCAGTTGTGAGGCCTTGATATACATATGCTTCAGCTTCATCAACTCCTTTCCTTTGGGCAAGATTTACAGCTTTTTCAGCTAAGCCTTCCATTTCTTCTTGTTTAAGCGCTGCCACCAACGAGTACCTCCCTTACTCTGATGTGGGGTCCACCGTCACATATGAAGGCTGTTTGACCCTTTCCGCATCTTCCAGGCCATAGTTCAAAGTCTTTTCCAACAGCATCCACCTTGAGCAAAGTTTCAAGTGTATTACCACTTATGGAAGCATTACGGATGGGTGCACCGACTTCCCCATTGATTATTTCGTAGGCTTCTTGGATGCCTACTTGAAAAGTGCCGTCCAAGTTTGCTTGGCCTCCTCTAAAGCTTTTGAAGTAATAGCCAAATTTCATGTCTTCCACTAGTTCCTCGAAGGAATGATCCTTGGGTTCCATGAATGTGTTGCGCATTCGAATTATAGGTTCAAAACGGAAGTCTTCGGCCCTTGCGTTGCCTGTTAGTTCCGCATTGAACTTTTGTGCAGTTTCACGGTTATGCATCAGTCCGACTACCACACCATCTTTTACTAGAAGCGTTTTCCGCGTTGGAACACCTTCATCATCATACTTGAAAGAGCCGAAAGCACCTTCTATCGATCCGTCATCGTAAAACGTTACAACGTTAGACGCTATTTTCTTTCCAAGCTTGTCGAGTAAGACTGAACCTGACAATGTTAGGTCTGCTTCAGCTAAGTGTCCAAAGGCTTCATGAACAAAAACCCCAACTACATTTGGCCCCAGAACTGCTGGAAACGTTCCACCCTTCAGAGGTTTCGCCTTTAGCTGCTCAACTGCACGTTTTGCAACTCTCTCACCTACAATCTCTGGAGTTTCAATGTCAAATACTTCGTGTCCCGCTGTTGATCCTATTTCTTCACGACTGAACGTGAATACACCCTGCTCTACGGCTGTAGCCAGCAATCTAGACCAAACATATAGCTTATCCTGCTTGATGTAAGTGCCTTCATTATTCATGAAGTAGTTTGTTCCAGTTAAATCGAGATAGTTTACTGTGCAGCTTTTAATGCGTCTGTCATAGCCTAAGATTACTTTGCTCATAGTCAGAGTCATATTTATCTTGTCTTCTATGGGGATTTCCGCTGGGTCTTTTCTCGGGGTTATTGACACCTTGTCTTCAACCGTCTCTGTTTCGACAAGCTTAATCGGTTTTCTAAGTCTTGAAGCTGCAGCCTTCGCCATTTTGCAAGCATCTGAAATGGCGCTTGTCAGACTTTCAGCGTTTGATGCTCCAACTGATGCAAAGCCCCATGCACCGTTTACAAGCACACGTAAGGCAGCTCCATTTTCAATTCCTTGCTTAGCAGCCTCAACCCTTTCTTCTTCAAGTGTAAGCATAGTTTTGACAAGTCTTTGCGCACGAACTTCAGCGTATTCAGCTCCATACTTTTCAACTGCAACATCTATAGTTTTACTCAAAATATCTTTCAAGATTTCTCCTCTTCTAATCCACAAGCTTTTGAAGAAAAATCTATTCGAAACGGCTTTATAAAATCGTTATGGTTTCCTTTCCAACATGAACTCGGACTAGACGTAAAACTAGTTGAGCAAAAATGAAACATACTGATTAGGACATGGGAATAGGGTGTTTTATGTTTTCTGCGTGAGTAATCTTATTTGACCAATAAAATCATGTTCTTCATGTGTTCTTTCTAATTCAAGTCTGCGAAGTAAACCGTAGCTTGAGTATATGTCCTCCAGGATCTTTCGTTCAACAACCTGAGCTCCCGAACTTAGGAACTCTTCAAGTCCCTTTGCAAACACATCGATTTTATCTGATATTTCATTCGGTTTCAGCGAATGATTAGTTTCCAAGTATCTGTATATTATGTGGGTAGCTTCTTCTCCGAAGACTTGGTTTAACACGTGATATGCAATTTCTGAGATTTTGTCTTCTTCCTTTCTTGTTATTTGTTGAGTCATGCTTCTCACAACCGTCACAGGTTATTATCTGATGTATTCCGACTTAATAAGTATTATCGTAGAACTGTTAAACACATACACACATCACAATAAATTAAAATTTACAATCACAAAAAATCAGCAAGATTTAACTGTTGAACTCTTCCGGGAACACGGTTTGCCTTGTAATTCTCTTCATGAATAACCAGCTTTCCATAGACACCGTCATATCCAGGTATAACTCTAGCTCTTCCTTCTCTTACTCTGACTATTGCTTCAGCAATTTTTTCATCTACAACTTTGCTTAACTCGTTCTTTGAAGTATCCATTAACACGGCGTATTCATTACTGAATCTTTCAATAAGGTGATTGTAAATGTTCCACACTTTTTGGGTTGACGGCGATCCTGCACCTATAACAGCCTTAATAATTTCGGAAAGAGGCAGTAAACGCATAAAACCTATGGCATTTTCAGGTTTAAAATCGGCTGGGCGATCAGCCAACTCTTCAACCCTTTGTTCTACCCCCTTTGTGAGTTTTCTGCGGCAGACCGGGCAGGTGTTTCCAAGTTTTATGGATTCCTGTGGCGAAAGTGCAACATTGCAGTTTCTATGTCCAGTCCAATGATATTTTCCGTAAGCTGGGTCTGTTTCAATTGTAAACCTGAATTGTTCCTTGTTTTTAAGGCGGATAGCATCTATAACTTCATGGTAACTGGGCTTTTTCATTTCAAAGACGTTTGCTTCCCTTCCAATGCGCCAAGGCCAAAAACTGTGGCTGTCGCTGTTTGAAACTAAAGTGAACCTGTCAAGTTTGCTTAAACGCCAGTTCATTGGAGGATCTGACGAAAGACCCGTTTCTAAAGCGTAAATGTGCTTTGTCATATCTTGGTAGCAATCCTTAATATCGTCGAAACCGCTGAACGCGCCGAAAACACTGAACCAAGGTGTCCAAACGTGAGCTGGAAAAACCATGTTTTCCCTTGAAACCTCCATTACTTCCTCTACTAAATGTGGAGCATCCATGTTTAACGTTGGCCTGCCATCCGATGCCAAGTCGCCGTATTTAGCTAATCGCTCTTTAATCTGAACCGCGGTTTCTATGCTGGGTGTCAAAATAACATGATGAACCTTCTTAGTTTCGTTTTCAAACGTGAATATTGTGCTTACTTCAGTTGTCGTCATGAAATATACAGGTGACTCAGGATTCTTAGCAATTCTATATAAGCCAGTGTCTGCGTCTTGAACCAGAACTTGTTGCATTTCTTCAAGCCATTTTGGGTGAGTGAAGTCTCCAGTGCCTACAATATTTAATCCTTTGATCTTGGCAAAACGAGCAATTTCTTCGATATGCATTCTCTTGCTTGTAGCACGGCTGTAACAGCTATGAATATGCAAGTCAGCTATAACCCTCAAGTTTTTCTCACTTGTCCCCGAGTTCTTGAAGTTTTCATATTCTTCACATGAACTAAAGCAATGTTAATTTTATCATTTTCTATCATCCGCTTTGTTCGTGCTTATCTCAAGCAGATACCGCATTGTCAGAGTGTTCTACATAATTAGCTTTCGCCGTTTCTCTTAAAGAAAAGTGGAGATTGTTGGACTGGGCTTCTTTGTTAAGGTGTTTCCCAATTCTCAAGTGCTTTGGTCATATGCTTGATAGCTTCTTCCTCGAAGGGCTTAACGCTCCTCAGTATTTCTGCCCCTTTCTTCCGATCTTCTAGCTCCATTTTCCCTTTGAACTTGAAGGGAAAGATTTTTGTGAAGTCTTTCATGAGTTGCCAGCCTTCCTCGTAGCACTTTGCTGCTTTTTTCAGGTGTTCCACTTGTTTTTTAGGATGCTTTTTGGAAAGTCGCTTCAGAAACTCTGCACATATGAATCGTCCTTCACAGACGCAGGCGCTGACATAGCTGTTACCCATATAGTTTTGTTTTTCTTCTGGAAGGTTCTGTAGAATGTTTGCCCACTCATCAAGTGCTGCTGGGCCTCCAACGTACCCTTTGTGAATTGGCACTTTGGCTGCTGCGAAGTCTATGGCTCTCTTGAGAGCTGTTTTGTCGGCTGTTGCAGTGTCTACTTTAACCTTGTTTCGGAAGAATAAGGCATCAATGCAACCGGGAGCTTTCAAATCATAGAAGAGGATAGGATCCTCAGGTTGATTGTTGAGGCTTCGGAAGGTGCTTGTTACGTAGGAATCTCCTTCATACCCCTTGACAATTCCATATTCTGGTACAACAAGTCCCCATAGAACTACAGGTCTATCTCTTTCATCTATCTCGTGTTTTATTTTATCGAACAGTTTTTTTGCTGTTTCAATTTCTTGAGGTGTCGGTTTACCCTCCTCAGCAGGATAAGAACGTGGATACTCGTACGATTCTATTGTCCATCCGAGGCCCTCGGTTCCCTTAAGCATTTGCTTGAAAGTTTCATGGGATACTGCGGTTGGTCCAGAAGGGCAAGTAACATCTTTGGCAACGTTGATTAGGAACGCGTACCCCGAGTAGCCGCCTACATCAACAATGTCGCAGTCAACCTGTAAGGCTTTCAGTGACCCAGCTATTGCACCCGTATAGGACAGCCAGCATTCTTGATATTCAACTTTTTTGCTTATAATTTTCTTACTCAACTGTTTTCCCTCGATCAAGCTTTTGGTGTAGCTTCTTCGTAGGAGCTCTCTTCTTTTCTCTTCTCTCCATGTAGAACGCTCGAAGGCTTTGGCTGCCGCGTTTAGTAGTTCTTTTCCGTCAACTGTTAGGCTGTATTCTCCTCTAGTTATCCTTTGGACGAGGCTTTTTTTGATTAGCTGGTTCAAGTGGTTGGCCAAGGCTGTTTTGGATAGTTTTGTGTGATGCATCAATTTGGAGAAGTCACGTTCTCCTTGTAGGAGTAGAGCCAGTATCTGTATCCTTGCAGGGTGAGCGGCTGATCTCAGTAATTCTGCTACTGCCTCTGGAGATTCGAAGAGAATGTTATGTAGTTGTTTGCTGTTAACTCTCTCGTTCAATCAAGCTACACCTTAAACGAATTAACCAACGGCTGATTTAAAGGTTGCGTTTATAGTGAACTTAAGTACTAATTTTCGTGAACAAGACCATCAAACACAGAAAAAATTTAAGTTTCAACAGTGAACTTGTATCAGAGGATGAATTGGAATGTCCCTTTTAGACGTAATCTTTAGAAGAAGAAGCATAAGACGTTACAAGAGTAAACCAGTTCCAGATGGCGTTTTGAAGAATATCCTCGAAGCTGGGAGGTTAGCTCCTTCTGCAGACAACATACAACCTTGGCATTTTATTGTAGTAACCGCTCCTGAAATCAAGCGTGAACTATCAGGAGGCATGTGGAGGGGCTTCATAAAGGATTCAGCGTTCACAATTGTCGGTTGCGGAGACAAGACCAATAAGTGGTCCACTGTTGATGTTGCAATAGCCTTAGAGAATATGGTGCTAGCAGCAGGAGCTCAAGAAGTAGGGTCATGTTGGATAGGCGCTTTTGAAGAAGAAGAGATAAAGAAGTTGTTAGGTATCCCTGGCAACCTCAAAGTCGTTGCCCTAGTCTCATTTGGCTATCCAGCAGAGAAGCCGAATCCACGTAACAAGAAAAATCTTGAGACTATTGTGCATTACAATAGATTTTAGAAGTTTGCCACTATCATACAACAGACACAAATAGTTCTCAAACGACCTATTCAATGAGATGTAGATTCCAGATCACTTTGCTTCAAAGGCATTTACAAAGTCCAAAGCTATAAAGAAGGGTAACGTATCTGCTGGCAACTTCCATGTACTTCAGGGCTAACTATCATTCGCCGTCTTTCTCATGACTTTCTTTTTCAGCCACGTACTTTTCAAAATACTTTTCCCAGTCCACCTTGAAAACAACAACAAGCACGATAATAAGCAAAGCTATCGCAAGAACCATGCCGATCAACGCGGAAATCCCGCTGCTTTCAACTCCGAAAACATCTTCGATTATCTTGATTGAAAAGCGACCGGCGTAGGCTACTATGAGGTTCATGCAGAATTTTCCGATTAAAGCTGGAATGAAGGCTTTGATAATGCTGTAGCGCATGACTCCTAAAGGAATAAATAGCAAATCATCTGGCAAAGGTGTTAAAGCAAATATGAAAACTGTAAGTGGGCCGAACTTGTCAAAAACCTTCATAAGAAACTCCATTTTTTTCTTGTACTTTGTGCTAATGGCTCTTCTGCCACCTAAACCCAATAAGTACCCTGAAAACTCTCCGACAGCCGATCCTATCCCAGCTACAACGGCAATCCACAAAGGTTCAAAAGTGCCTCCGAGAGCAAAAATAACAACCGTATATGGAATTGGGAAAAAAATCGACATCGCCCCGATCAAGCTGATTAAGAAAATTCCGAAATATCCGTAAGTACCCGTGAGATACTGCATCCAACCGTATATTTGCTCCATAACATCTGTAACTTGCAATTTGATGGTTCTCCTTTTTTCAATTATTTGAAGGATTTGGAAGTTCTTTTTAATTTGAACAACGTTACATTTAAATTTAAGCATATTTACACAAACAGTTCAGCAGGTTTTGAGGAAGAACTGAATTTGGTTATAGAGAAAGAGCCAATTTGGATTGCAAGGGATTTAGCTAAATGCAGTGGGTGCAGAAAATGCGAAATAGCATGTTCGCTTTTCCATGAAAACCGTATATGGCCAGAAGCTTCAAGAATAAGAATTTTCATGCTAGTTCCAGGCCTTGAATTTCCACATTTTTGTGCACAATGCGAGAATTACCCATGTGTTGAAAGCTGTCCAACTCAAGCCTTGTCAATAAGTCCCAAGGTGGGTGCCGTTTTGGTGAACGTTGAAAAATGTACTGGCTGTGGACAGTGTATTGATGCTTGTCCTGGAAGGATTCCGCACATGCATCCAACTGAAAGTAGCATTCTGATCTGTGATTTATGCGGCGGTGATCCGCAATGTGTGAAGGTTTGTCAAGAGGGTGGATGGAACGTGTTGAAAATTGTTTTGAGGAAAAACTATGCATACACGCTTTATGCGCGTACACCTGATGAGATGACGCGAGATTTAGCCGTTAAAATTTATGGAGAGTTTGGAGAGAAGTTCTTATGATTTTTGGCTACGCTGGTAAGTTTCTTGAAGTTGATCTCTCAACACGAAGCGTCAAAGAGGTAAGATTCAGTGATGATGTTTTGAGAGAGTGCATAGGTGGAAGAGGATTGGCAGCGAAAATCCTCTGGGACAGATTAGGTAGTAGATGGGAAACCGTGGACCCTCTTGGGCATGAAAACATACTTCTACTCTTAACTGGGCCGCTTACAGGTTTTTTTCCTGGTGGAAGAATCTGTGTGTCTGGGAAATCTCCGCAGACTAATGGTGTTGTAGGCTCCACAATTGCTGGTGAATTTGGGGTTGAATTGAAATGTGCTGGTTATGACGGCGTTATAGTAGTGGGTGAAGCCAGTAAACCCGTCTATCTTTTCATTAAGGATTCCGCAGTTGAAATTAGAGATGCCAGCCATATTTGGGGTAAGGATGCAAAACAAACGGTTTCATTGCTCACCAAGGAATGCAGAGGGCTTCTGAAAACCCGTTTTCCACGTTATGGCGAATGGAAAGAACCAGCGATATTATACATTGGTCCGGGTGGAGAAAACAAAGTGGTCACTGCAATTGTTGCAACGAAGTGGACACATGCTGCCGGTTATGGCGGTTACGGTGCAGTTATGGGATCAAAAATGCTTAAGGCTGTTGCCGCTAAAGGCACTGGGCCACTGCCGGAAGTAGCTGACATGGAAAAAGTGAAGAAACTGACGCAGAAGATATGTAAAGATGTTTACAAGAACGAGTTGTGGAGGCGATGGGGAACTGGAGCTGCAGGCTACGAAGTAGGTGCAAAAACAAGTTCTGAACCAATACGAAACTGGCAGGAAGAATGGCATGATGAAAAAAGCTTTGGCGTTGACAAGTTTGAGAATAGAGTTTGGATAAAACGTTATTGGGGGGATTTTGGCTGCCCAACTACTTGCCTAAAAATCGCAATGGTAAAAACTGGAAAGTTTAGAGGAGCAATAACAGATAATCCAGACTATGAATTACAAGCGTATTTAGGTACGAACTTAGGAATATTCACTCCAGAAGAAAACGTGTTTTTGTCATCGCTTGTTGACGATTTAGGCATATGCGGCATACAAACTGGCAATCTGCTTGGTTTCGTTGCTGAACTGTTTCAGAGAGGAATACTGACCAAGGATGATCTAGATGGTTTAGAGCCTAAATGGGGTGACGCTGAAGCCTTTGCGGCTCTAGCTAGAAAAATCGCTTTCAGAGAAGGAATAGGTGACATACTTGCTGAAGGAATTTACCGTGCAGCTTTAAAGATTGGAGAAAAGAAAAATGTTGATGTGCTAAAGTATGCTATACAGTGTAAAGGCATTGGGATCGGTGCTCACGGAATCCGCAGCGGAAAAGACTTTCCAGAAATCATTTCTTATGCATGTTCTGTTCAAGGAGGAGACCACACGTCCATTGCTTGTTACCCGTTAAATGATTCCAGAAGTGAATTGGTTATGACTTTTAACGATTCAGCAGTATACTGCTACTTCAACATTTTCGGGATACCCCGCAATCTTAAATTCGAATTTTACAAAGCAGTGACAGGTTTAGAACTGACGCAAGAAGACTGGGTTAATACAAAAGCGCTGAGAATTCTGCAAATGCAAAGAGCCATGCTTCTGCTAGGTGGTCCAGACCTTAAATGGAACATGAAAATCCATGATGAAAACCCAGCTAGATTCTACGAACCATTACCTTCTGGACCTTATAAAGGAAAAGCTGTTGACAGAGTTAAGTTTGAAGAAGAAAAAAAGAGGTATTACGATGCAGTGGGCTGGGACGTGAACGGCGTGCCAACTTCCAATGTTCTTGAAAGACTTGGACTGGAAGATGTAGATAAGACTCTGGAAAAGATACGTTAACAGGTCAAATTCGCGCGCGCTCTGAAGAAAAATGCTCATCCTACTAGTGTAGACGCGTAAATCTGTACAGGTTTCAGTCGATAGCGCTTTGATGGCTGTTTCATTAAAATAAATAAGTGGGCGAGTGTAAGTTAGCAACGGAGAGGAAAAGCTGTTTGTCTTTGTTTTTAGGTCGAGAAATAATGAATGAATCTCCTGTTGAACTTCCTGTAAAGGCTTTTCACCGTCACCTTATGGCTCTTGGAGCTAGCGGATCCGGCAAGACTGTGCTTTGTAAATGTGTGATGGAGGAGGCTGTCAGAAATGACATTCCTCTAATTATAGTAGATCCTCAAGGTGATATTTCCTCCCTTGCTTTGAAAGGGGAGCCGGAGGAAATTGAGAAGCATGGGACACCTTTAGAAATTCAAGAAGAGTTTTTTGAGAAGGCAAGGATAGCAATATTTACTCCTGCTAGCAGCAAAGGCATTCCCATCAGTGTTAACCCTTTGCATTTTCCGTCAGAAGACACTTCACGTGAGGAATCCATTTTGGCTCTTGACATGACAGCTACATCACTCACAAGCTTTCTAGGATACGATTTGAATTCAGACGCTGGAAAAGGAGCCAAAGCATACTTGTTTACGATACTGGAACATTTGTGGCGAGAAGGACAGACGATAAAAGACATGGGCCATATGGCTGATATAGTTCTTAGACCTCCCGCAAAACTCACTGGGACTCTTTACAATCTTGTTACGAAAAAAGAGCCGCATGAGATTGCTAGGAAACTGCGTTTTCTTACGGTGGGAACGCCATCGCTTATGTTTCAGATGGGGGTTCAGATCAACATCGACATGTTCATGGATCGAAGCGATGGAAAGGTACCGGTTAACATAATTTACATGAACACTCTCAGCTCCGAAAATGACAAGCAGTTTTTCTTAGCTACACTTCTCAAAGAGCTCTATTGTTGGATGTTGAAAAATCCTTCAGAAAATGTTCAATTGTTATTTTACGTTGATGAGATTGCCCCTTATATTCCTCCTTATCCTAGAAATCCTCCTCCAAAAGAGGCGTATGCCCTTCTTTTTAAGCAAGCAAGAAAGTATGGTATCGGGCTTGTGGCAGCCACTCAAAACGTGACTGACATAGACTATAAGGCTCTTGCGCAGGTGAACACATGGTGTTTAGGCCGCATGATGACGAAGCAAGACATCGCTAGAGTGCAGAAGATCATTCAATCAATTGATCCTTTGCGGGCTGATATGGTTTTGCAGAGACTTCCAAGTCTCCGAACTGGCGAGTTCCTTATGTTATCTCCAGATATCTACAGCAATGTAGTGGATTTTCAAGTTCGTTGGCTGGTGTCTGATCATCGAACACTTGATGAGCAAGATCTTCTGCAATGTTTACCGTCAGAATCGAAGATGTTCTTTGAGAAGTACATGCAGGAGCAGAAAGCGGCAGCGGAAAGACCACTGACTCCACCCGTCTCGTCCAGACCTTTCAACGAGCGAATTCGGTTATTCCTCAACTCTGCGAGACAAAGCGTCTCAGCAGATTCTATTGCCGACAACTTGAAAGTTAATGTTGAAGATGTAGATGACGCGCTTGATGAACTTGTTAAAACTGGAGTTGTGGACAAAGGACGTGTAAAAGGCAGTGCTGAAGACCTCTATTGGCTGTCAAAATTCGGCTTTAAGCCTTCTAGGAGCATTGTTGGGGAAATCTTAGTAATTCCTACGAGAATCACTCAAGTAGAGGCTTCTAAAAAAGCTAGGCCTATGCTTGAAGGCGGCTTCTTCGGTAAGAAAGAGAAAATATATGATGCAGAACTCTCACACATTCCTATCTGGCGAGTTTCAACAATGCGTGAAACGACGAAACTGCTCTTCTTAAGGAAGAGAAAGTTTGATACTTACTACATGAGCGCACAAACCGGAGCTATAATAACGCTTAGGAAAAGAGAAATGGTCTTTCACAAATTGATGACAAAGGATGCAGAAAAATTGAAGGACTTAGATGATGATGACGACATCACGTTCATCCCAAAACTGCCTAATGAAGTAGAGAAGTTTCCCAAGATAGGGATGAGTGTGGGCAAAGTTTATCGAAAACTGCAACTAACATTAGGTGTAACACCGGTTTCTGCGGAGATAATACTGCTGCCAGTATGGACC
>SOJA01000232.1 GCA_004376975.1 Candidatus Bathyarchaeota archaeon | reverse complement strand
GTTGGACAAAGGCAACTATTGTCTTTTGCAAGAGCCCTTCTAAGTAATCCTCCAATCTTAATTCTAGATGAGGCAACATCAAGCGTTGATCCATACACTGAACTAAAAATGAAGAAGGCACTCGCGGTTCTCCTGAAAAACAGAACATCACTCGTCATTGCCCACAGACTATCAACGGTTAGGAATGCCGATAACATTGTAGTTGTTAATGAGGGAAAAATAGTAGAGGAAGGGAATCATACGGAACTTATGAAGAAGAAAGGAATGTATTATCGCCTCTATAAGAAACAGTTCAAAGACACATAACAAAAAGCGCGCGCGAAGTGCTTGAAATTATCATCCAGATGACTGCTAGCAGAGCGCACACATCTATGAGCAACTTCCTTCATGGTTTCTGCGACTTCTTCAGACATAACCATCAACCTCACTCACACATACCATTGTAAACATATCACGCACAAATCCATTTAGGTGAAAAATCATAGAATCAACATTCACAAGGTTCTCTCCACTTATGTGTGCAAGCAAATCAAAAACTTCTGCTCCATGTGTAAGAACAGCTTATGCACTTGAAATGCTCCACAGTTCTCTCTCGTCTGATTCCTGCATGTTCACCAGAAATGCTTGAGAACCAATGAAAAGCCTCTTCATTCCCACATTTAGGGCATGCCTGAGAGACCTTAGCATAATTACTTTGAGATTTGTCAATTACATAAATGGCCCCAGAATCTGTCTTCTTAACACCCCTAACTTCTGCTCTAGGCTTTGAGCGAATGATCCTTTTGCACTTTGAACACCACAATCCTTCCTCTGTTTCCCTCAGATAGGAACCACAGTCATCGCAAAATCGCATTTCTCTTCATATATCTTGTATGCACGCCACCAATTTAACTTTCTGATTTATAATTTAAGTTAAGGAATATCTTTAGAATTTCCAACTTTTTGCCTAGTTCAGAAATAGAAACTTGGAAATTTAATGAAGCAGTTGTATTTGTTAGGATTTAGACAATACCTCTCGAGCAAAACTCTTGGCTTCTTGAACATCTTCAGAGCCTGGATGTTTTCTTACTTCTTCAATGTATCCTTTCCACTCATCAGCGGACTCAATTATCTCCTTCTTAATGAATTCTTGTATTGGAAGAGATGGCACACCTTGACAATGATAGTATCCCTTAAAGTCAATTCGTTTTTCCATACTTACTTTATCAAAGGACACTATGCATTTACCTGCCCATCTATCGAACAACTTCTGCGTTCTAGCGCTATCTCCAGAACAGAGGGTTGAGTGAGTGAAGAAACCTGCAAGCTTAAACCTAGGCGAAGTTGGAACAGCATCTAGGATTTTCTTGACTGGAGCCGCCAAATCCGCTGAATGACAGGCAGAACCTAGAAAAACCAGTTCATAATTATTCAAAGCGTCCGCTGTAACCTCATTAATTTTCTTCAGATATGCTTCATGTTCTTTTGAAACCTCTTCATAAATAGCTCTTGCAATCTTCTCAGTATTTCCAGTTTCACTATAGTAGGTGACCAAAACTTTCAGTCTAACTCCTCTCCTCTCAACCTGGTGCATCTCCAAAGAATCTTTTTATTGACTTCAATCTATTGCACAACCTTATTTAGGATTTCTGATAAAACAAGTTTCTCTTCTGGCTCCCTCCCTTTAGTCTCTTCACAGTTTGAAAGCTTGAACATAACGGAAGTGTTGCGTTAGCGCGCGCTAAACGCCCCGATCACTATAAACCGGTCTTTTGACAAAAAACATTATCGGAAAAATAGGTATTTCAATCTTATCTGTATGAAGTCAATTGACAATATCGTTAAAATGCATGAATGATCCAATCAAGTATAACAGGGGCTTATCCAAATTTCAGTCTAACTCTTCTTCCTGTAACGTGAGCGAGCCCTTACTCTTTCTTTTTCCGCTTCACCGTATTTCTCTTTTTTTCCCTTTCTCTTTTTACCAGTAAGTTTCTTCATTTTTTTCTTGATAGCCTTTCTTTTTTTCTCATGTTCTTCTTTTTGACGTTGACGTCTCCTTAACCATTGGTAAAGAAAAGCTAGTCCGGAAGGCAAGTCGAATTATCCCTTCTGTTTAAACTATTCTCCGCCAAAGATTATCGTTCTGGAAGTATTTCAAAGTTGTCGGTTAGAACACGTGCTCAAAAAACTTCCATCAACTCGCGTATACGTTATCGTTCAATGAAGAGAATAAGGATGCAGATGTTATTTCTAGAACTGAAAACTGCAGAGTTCTAGCATAATTATGGAGGCAAGAGGCTTCAAGGATGCTTACCGCTGTATCTATTCTCAACAATGCTGCTAACTAATTATTTACTGGATGCGTTCATCAGCTACTACTTGCCTGTTTTGCAGTCTTGGATTTGCCAGATGATTCTCGCATATTTCTTGACGAGCCGTTGCTTTTGTTGTCCGTCTTCAAGAGCATCGATACTTCGCCGTAAATGAAACGCATGACGCATCATATTTTCAATTTTCAAAAATATCACCTCTTTAGGCAATGGAACTTAGAGCAGTAACACCTCTCCCTCTAATAAGTGTTGTGCGTAGCAGGCATAGATGTGTAAAACGTGATTAACGCTTACAAAAACCCGTCTAAAGAACTGATAGCGAAGCCTA
>SOJA01000073.1 GCA_004376975.1 Candidatus Bathyarchaeota archaeon | reverse complement strand
CCATGAAACTCATCTGAAGGCTTTTCGCAACGCCACTACTGAAGGCCTCTGCAATCTTTGTGAGTCTAACGTCAATTTGTGGAACGCCATCAACTTCCTCATATCTGAAGAGAGAGGCAAAATCTTCTATGATGGGCTCGTACTCAGAAAGCTTGGATTTCATCTGTCTAGTAGTGAAAACCATCCAGAAAAAGCCCAAAATCGCTACTGAAGTCGTTAGAAACATGCTTAACAGCGTTAAATCAAGGTTCAATTGGTGTTCACGCTTGTATAACACTATGGTTTACCGAATATAAAAGCCTTAAGAGTCCTTTTCAAGAAAGGGGGGATTCTAGGGGATATTAGCGCTTGATGCGGTCACACCAAATAGGAGAATAAGGAGTGCGCCAACATCCCTTTCTAGCCTATGTTTCAAACCTCGGATTGATCCAAGACTTTCTACATACTCGGCATATGAACCATTTCTGATTGTCTCCTTTCCACCATCTGCGACCGCATTTGGGGCATTTCCACAAAAAACGGCCAATCTGTGAAACCTCAACATTTCCTTTCACTTTTTGCTAACTCCAACGATTATGGTAACTATGTTTAATGAGGTCACCATGAACTCACGATTTGGATTACTCCGCATACTTACACTGCTCCCTTATGCAGATTGATGCGTCAAACTTACTTGGTCTGAAGAATCGGCAGTACGCTTGATGTTTACATTTCATAGGATACACCTCGCAATCCGATAGATCGCGCATTCATCATCAGCAGCCATCCACCACTCACAATCTTCCTTCTTACATTTAACCATAGGAAACTGTTTACCTATTGAAAGAAGTGGACAGATCGCCTGTTTGGGTTCTTTGTTGTGTGGGGGGGGATGCATATGTATAGGGTCACCACTGTTTTGCTCCCCTATTAAAGATGATATGTCTTCTTCTGGACATGTCTTGTTGCGGACATATGGCGTTTCGGGTTTAGACATAGAAGTGTTCTCCCTTACGCTTCAGATAGCCCACTACTACCATGTCACGCACAAGCCTTTCGCATGTAGGTCTAGTCATGAACGTGGTTTTCTGGCAGATATCAACTACTTCATGAAATCGGTACTTCTTTTTAGGCTTGATCGCATCAATTATGTTTAGCATCCGATGCTGTCTTTTGATTGGCCCATCACTCATCTAGAATCACTTGCATGATGTATACCTTCAATTCTTCTATGAGTCTCAGTATTTTAAGCATCTTCTTTTCCTTGTCTTTCATTGTTGGTTTTCTCCCAAAATTTTATTGATAAGCCAATGTGTTAATTTTAGGTCTGCTGTTGTGTAGGTTCCTTTTGGTATCCATTCTTTTACTGGTTTTTGTTTGAGTTGTTGCAGTTCCTCTTTTAGTAATACTAGTTCTCCTTTCATTCCTGTGTATGTTTCTTGTTCCAAAGCTGTTTTTAGGTCGTGTTTCATTGCTTATCAAATTCCTCTTGTATTTTCTCTCCTCGAGTTTTCTTGGTGTATTGCTCAAGCTCTCTTTTATTTCCGATCCGCACCATGTCACGCCTGAGGCAGTCTCGAACCCAATCAGAGTAGCTAGAATATTCATCCCATAGATGGCACTCCATGTAAAAGTTGTAGAATTTGCGTGGCAGAGTGACAGATACGGTGCTTTTCTCTATATGTTCATGTTCTGACATTTTTGCATCAAGGAAACCCTTATGTAGCCTTCACCTGATAAGGTTTCATGTTAAGATATTAACATGTTTAGTCTAGGGTAAATGTACCGTTTATATGGGTTTGTGTCCTTTGTCTAGGGGATTACGTCACAAACGCCCTCAGCGATAGCTCTCTCATAGATGTCAGGGTACATGTACTTCCAGAGCGCGCAAGTGTTGTGGCTGTAATGGTCTTGACTGAAGTAAGGGATTTCCTCGTCTGTTGGTTGCTTTTCAGGTGCTGTCTTCCATTTTTGGAAGTAAACCCATCCTAGACTGGGAAACCAACATCGTAATTGGCCCATTAAATCCCATTCACAAATACCTTCAGGTGGGAAATATTGTTCGCCTTTAGCTTCAGCTTCTTTAATGCCTTCAGAGATAGTCCTTGCTGAAGGAGCAAGGTATTCAGTGAAAGCGTTGTACTCAGTTTTTAAAGCTCCAATAACACCGATAGAAGCAAGGATGCCTAGGCCAGCGATTTGACTGACAGGAGGAGACCCGCCCATCGTAGTTGATAGTTTGTAGCCTACCGCGCCAACTAATGCGCCCGCACCTCCTAGAATTTGATGTCCATAGTAAGCGCATCCACCTAGAATAGCAAGGTCTGCAAGGTCTTTAACGCTTGTGTTATCAATGATTTTCCCTATGTGAGCAGCTAGGCTTGCAAGCTCTGGATTCTTTGTTTTCTTCCAGAAAGGCAGTTTAGTCTTGCGTTTTCGCTTGTCTTTGGCCATTAGCGTTCCCACCCAACCAACCTGCCAATGCAGTTAAAGCACCAATAGCAATAAGGTCATTTGCAGTGACCAATGAAACTATACAGATAGCTGTCAATCCACCAGTTACAATCCATGCAGTTTGCATCATTATTCACCTACTGGGCCTTCCACGAAGTAGCCAAACATGAAAAGGTCAAAATCATCGCCACCATTTGAAAGGCTATAT
>SOJA01000119.1 GCA_004376975.1 Candidatus Bathyarchaeota archaeon | reverse complement strand
CATTTATTGCGATAACTGTTTGCGATTTAAACTCGTGAAGTGCATCAATACCATTAACTAAATCCTTTGTGAACGTCGCAATACCGCACTCTCGCGGCGGATAAGTGCTTAAGTAAGCGACCGCCTTGAGTCTATGGGTAATAACAGAAGATTTCTGTGACACTTTTAAATATCGCCTAGCTTCATTACTTTTCTCCTTCAGATAAATGTTGACAACTATTAATAAATGCGCGTTTTTTGCATACATGCGATGACTTAACGTGCGCGTTCATAGAGATAGACTTTCAATTTGTCTGCACTTGCAATAATATGATGCTGTTAAGAAAGCGAAAGTAGTCGCAGAGGACAACCGAAAAACCTGTCCTAGATGGGAAAGACCTGTCCCTAAGAGTTATTTATGAGTTGCATAGAGTTGTCTTTTTGGGTGTGAGTTTGAAGTTTGAAGGCAGAGACATTGTATCCATCAAGGATTTTTCTCGTAAGGAAATCGACTATATATTGCAAACTGCGAAGGCTATGGAATCTGTAGCCGTGAAAGGCTCAGATATGCTTGAAGGAAAAATTCTTGCGACGCTTTTTTTTGAACCTAGTACACGTACTCGTTTAAGCTTCGAGGCTGCCATGCACAAGCTTGGTGGTTCGGCGATAGGTTTTGCAGAGGCTGAGATTGCTTCTGTTAAAAAGGGGGAGAATCTTGCAGACACTGTTCGTGTAGTTGAGAATTATGCTGATGTGATAGCGTTGAGGCATCCGCTTGAAGGTGCGGCGAGGTTGGCTGCTGAATTTTCAAAAGTGCCGGTTATTAATGGGGGTACGGGAGCAGAAGAGCATCCAACGCAAGCTTTGCTGGACCTGTACACGATTATGAAGGATAAGGGTGGAATTGATGGGTTGAAAATTGCTCTTGTAGGTGACTTGAGATATGGAAGAACTGTTCATTCGCTTGCTTATGCCCTTTCACTGTACAACATTGAATTATACTTAGTCTCTCCAGAATCATTGAAAATGCGGCGGGAAGTTCTTGAAACAATAAAAGGAACAACACAGGTCACGGTTAGGACAAGCCTTGAAAAAGTGGTTTCACAAGTAGATGTCTTATACGCTACAAGAATACAGAAAGAACGCTTCCCAGACCTCGCAGAATACGCGAAAATTAAAGGCTCCTACAAGATTGACCTAGAAACATTAAGCAAAGCCAAAGAAGATTTGATAATCTTGCATCCGCTCCCAAGAATAGATGAAATATCACCTGAGATTGACAGCACACCGTATGCACGTTACTTCCAGCAAGTATGGAACGGCATAGTAGTCAGAATGACGCTTCTAGCCCTGATATTAGGAGCCATAAAATAACCGTTTCTTGATGAAAAATCAACAAAAGCAATGGTTTATTAGAATCTGCTTAAAGATTTTAGAGCACTTGTTACCCCGCATGAAGGACATTTATGTAGCAAACCGAACCAGCTTTTTCTGCAGTTTGTACAGTAGGTTAAATTGCGGTTGTACCTAAAGAAGTCTACGCCGTATTTTTCAACAAACCGCCTGGTCCGAGACATCAGTTCATCTGGGTTGTGCTCGCCTTCTCCAAGTTCTACTATTGTTAGGTTTCCGCCAGCATACAGTCTATCTAGTTTTCTTTCAAATTTCAAAGGTTCCAAGTGGCTTTCCCCATCATGAAGACCGAGTCTGCTGACAGTTGAGTAGAAAGGTTTTTCTCTTGTTCCTGAAAATCGAACCTTTGCAATGCCGTACCTTTCAATATCCAACTCTACCAGTCTTCTAGAGGCTTGAAAGCTAGGTAGAACGGCTGGCAACAAACGTTTTCTACGTCTCTTTCCAGCTTTACGCGTGAAATCCAAGGTGTATCTAGCCAGCTTTTCAGCGAACTTCAAGGGCTCTTCTTCACAGGACTTCTTTCCGCAAAACGCCTCTGCAGCCTCTTCTAATCCTGCAAAGGTTATTAGGCGAGATGAACATTCAAGCCTGAAGTATCGATCTCCGTTGACGCTTTGCGTCATAAATGGAATGAGGTTTTTGCCATGTTGCTTGAGCATCTTATGCTTGATTTCCAGTGCACGGGCTGCCATTTCAAGTCTTTCCCCTAGAGTTTCAAAAAAGTCTGTTTTGCCCTTTTCACATTCATATGCAATTCGTGGTAGGTTGATTGTTACACATCCAATGTTGCCTGTTCGTAAGGTGTCAATTTCCCAATCTCCTTTCAAGTCTGCCCTAAGCCTGTAGCCAGAAGCTGAAAAGACACTGTGTTTCCGGTTCTTTCCTGAGAGATTAGCAAAGTAGGGAACACCTTTTTCTAACGCAAGATTATGTGCGTCCAGAAGAAGTTCTCTCGCTTTTTCATCACTGAATATTTCCGGTCGCACCTTTACAATGATTTTTGGCTCAAACAATGGCTTATGTGCACTTTCTTCAGCAAATATTCGGAGGAGAAGCGATGTCAAGAGTTGGCTTTCTTCTCTGAAATCTCCGTAGCTACCTACTGGTTTTCCGAAAGGTCCGATTGCTTTGTTCTCAGCTATAAAGTCGGGGGTTACAAGCTCTAAACCTAAGCATGCCTTTGTATGTTGGCTTATGCTGCGTACAAACAAGTGTAAAGTTTCCTTGACTTCCAGAGGTTTCATGTCCTTTATGAAGGGTGAGAGAAAAATGTTGAAGTATTCAAAAGTTTGTGTTTCGCCAATTTCTCTGGTGGAATGCAAGAAAACGTCAAAGATTATAGATAAGGCGGATTCAAAGCTTTTTGGCGGTGGACAGAAAGGTTGAAAAACACTTATTTTTTCTAGATTTAACCCGTTTTGGAAGAAAAATCTTGGATCGTGCATTATTTCGCTTGGCTTTAAAATCCAGCTGCCTAAGCCATTAATATGCAGCGAGCCTGAAAGATGCGCGTCCGCAATATCTCTCGGAAGTATGTTTAAAAGCGTATACTCTTTGACAACGGCTTTTCCAGCTTCATCATGTATAGAAGATGAAACTCTAAAACCTCTATTTTTACCCTCCACAAGAGATACAGCATCATGAACTGGAAGACCTAAACGTGTAAGTTTATGGCGGTATTCCTCTAACCCTTTCTCAACTAAAATTGCGTTTACAACTTCCCTTACAAGAGGGGCTGTTAGATACTTGGTTTTTGACTTGACTAGTCGTTTCTCCGCTTCTTTAGCCACTTTCTGAGCCAAATCCACAGGCATACCTGCTTCTTTTATGATGGAGTCAACAATCTTGTTTGCATCAAAATCTTCCAACGCAAAACGAGAGGTACGCACAAGAATCCTTTTCCGCCTAACAGATTTCCTTTCAATTTCTTCAGCAACATTAATCACCATTTTACCCATTTCAGTCAAACGATATTTTCTAGCTTCAACATCTGCTTCAATCAAATCTGTCTTAAGCAAAAACTTGAGATGATACGCAAACCTACCAGCATCCCGGCTCGGATTCATCTTCAAAACACTCATCAACTCAGTGTATGAAAGAGACCCCTTATCAAAAAGCAAGTTCAAAATATTCAGCCTGATAGGTGAAGAAATAGCCTTCAACACTTTCACTCCACGAAATCGCTGCAAAGGACACAAATCTGCAACCCTGAAGAAAAGGTACTACAACAAGAGTTTAAAAGGTTAGGGAACAACCTTTATTTCGAGCTTCGGAAAATGACAATTAAGACAAGGGGCTGTCGGCTAGCTTGGTCTAGGCTTGGAGACTTGGGCTCTCTAGACCCCGGTTCAAATCCGGGCAGCCCCACCAAAACTTCAGGCAAAATGCTAGTTTATAACAGCTACATGGACTGCTGAACGGAAGAATGCTTGAACCGCTAATTGTTACGTATCTCCACCAGAGATTGAGGAGTCTAGACAGGTGGTGAAGGTCGGCTTCCCAAAGTTACGGGTATATCTCGTGTTTGGCTCTCCCGTCTTACATTCAAAATTACGGTCTGTCCGGGCAACGTGTGTTCCTCAAGATAGCTTGCCATGTCATCTCCATTTCTAATAGAGGTCCCGTTGATTCCAACTATAATGTCGTTGACTCTTACACCTGCAGTGGCAGAGGGTTCACCGGGCATAACTTCAACAACTCTCCAACCATAAGTAACGGTTACGCCCATCTCTTGAGCCGTTTCATAATCCATGTCTATCCCTTTCAAGCCCAAGTATGAGTGACCTTCGTAAGTGCCGTATGTTACTAGAGAAAACACTTCGTTAAGTAATGTGCTGGATGGAATGGCAAAACCTAAGCCTTGAGAATCAGCAACTATGGCTGTTGTTATTCCCACAACCTTGCCGTCAAAATTCAATAATGGGCCGCCAGAGTTTCCAGGATTTATAGGTGTACTTGTTTGTATGATGTTGGCTATCCCAAAACCTCCCGTGTATTCCTCAGTGATTGTTCTTCCAAGCGCACTTACCACACCAGTCGTCATTGAACCAACCAGGCCATACGGGTTTCCTATGGCAATCACAGGATCACCTACTCTTAACGTTGAAGAACTAACAACCTCAAGCGGTGTGAATTCATCTTCAGGAGCGTCAACAAGCAGCACAGCTAAATCCGCGTATGGATCTGTTCCATTTACTGCGGCTGCATATCCGTTTCCATTTGAAAATGTTACGCTTAAGCTTGTTGTTCCATGAATAACATGATAATTCGTTATCACAACCATCGTTCCTGAAAAGTTATAAACGAAACCGGAGCCTTGAACAGTTCCTTCACTTGTCGTTCCCACTATTAAAACAACAGAGTTTTCCACTCTCTCATAAAGTTCAGCCAGAGCAGTGCTATTTTGGTAGATTGTAATACTTTGATTAATGACCTCTGGTCTAATCCCCCACAGCTTGGATACTTGGCTTCTAAGGTTTGAAACTTCATTGTTTAAGCTGTTGATTTCCCGGAAAGTTATGAAACAGCTTGCTATTCCCCCAACCATTAATCCAGCTACAAAAATCAGTATGAGAAAGGCTGAGGAAAATTTTATGTAACGTTCTTCAAGCTCACCCACATTTTTTCACCTTGTAAACGAAAATCAAGCATCTAGTTAAATAAAAGTTCCGCAAACCCTCATGAGACATTATTCCTCAGATAATTTTGTGGACGCCAGCAAGGCGAGAAATGGTGTTGCCGCAATCGCGACAAGGAAAGGGTAGTATGGTGAAGCTTCATAGAGGACACCGCCAATGTAAGGGGCTATGAACGCGCTGAACATACCTACTGTTTGAGGGATAGAAATCCAACGAGCCCTAACAGATTCTGGAGCTAGGGGACCGACAATAGCGCCCATTAGAGACCAAGTTACGTAGGAGCCTCCAGCAATAAAAAATGTTATTATTAGAATTGGGAAGTTGCCAGACATTGTAAGGAGCACAAGTGAAAAACAGCAAAGAACCATAGACGCTGCAAGAGCATGCTTTTTTCTCCATTTATCTCCAAGTTTACCCAAGAGAATTCCTAAAACTGCTGAGCCGAAAAAGGAAACCGAGCCTAAGATGCCTATCTCAAAGTCACTATAATCGTACATATCCGCGAGAAACTGGGGAACGAAAGGTCGAAATAGCATCAAAATAAACATTGTTAAGGCGAAGAAAATCGATAGGACCAGCAGTTTTCTCGTTCTTAAGAGCTTAAAAAAGGAATAGCGTTCTTCTGATGGACGTTGTGCATGGCCTTTTGCATGTTGACTGCTAATGAAGATGAGGATTAAACCAGCTGAAGCGTAGAGGATGAAAGCTGAATAGAAAACTGTTCGCATGCCTATTGTTTCAGCTAGATAACCGCCTAAGGCTGGAGAGAAAATGTAACCGAAGGACCATGCAGCTGAAAGTGCTGTGAAAGTCAGAGTTAACTTGCTTTTATCGGCGGATGTTACGATGTAGGCTGTACCTGTTGGTCCGCCAAGCCAAAAACCCCACAAAACCATCCCAGGTAGCATTTGAAGCCAATTTTCGGCAAAAGAGAAAATGATCGGTGCGGGCAACCATGCAATCCATCCTGCAATCATAATCTTTTTTCGGTCATACCTATCCGCAAGCCTCCCAGCCACAAACAGCGTAGAAGCTGCAACCAAGCCCATTACTGCATAAAGTATTCCAACTTGTATCGAATTAGCCTTAAGCGTTTCAGTCATATAATACGGTAGAAGGTAAGCGTAAAGGCCATCGCCAAAAGAGCCTGCCAAGTTTGAGGCAAAAATAAGTTTTAAGTCTCTGTTTAACACTTCGAAAGGGAAGCCCAGCTTTAAGATTTCACGACGTCCGGTTAAAGTCAACCCGGAGCCTCTTCCGATTACTTATTAAGCTCATCAAAATAGCACCTTGTGCATATAAAACTGCTGAAATCGCTCATCATAATAGACCGTCAACTACAAGAGATGTAAAGAGTTTGCCACGTTTCCTAGGACAGATTCAAATGTTTTGTTGGCAATTCTTTTATGCTTCACAGGCAGTGTAGTTTTTAGGTGTTCTCAATGTTGTTTGACAAACGAAAGCTGGAGGAGATTCGACAACAGAAAGAAAAATGGGAAAAAGAAATCGTGCCGAAAAGCCTTGAAAGACTTCCGGAGAGGGGCAAATTCTTCACAACTTCTGGTATTCCGGTTGGTCTGGTTTGTACTCCGTTTGATATTGAAGATTTTGACTATTTGCGAGACCTTGGTTTCCCGGGTGAATATCCGCTAACCCGCGGCGTTTATCCAACCATGTATCGAGCGAGATTCTGGACTATGAGGCAGTATGCAGGCTTCGGCACAGCAGAACAAACTAACCAACGCTTTAAGTATCTATTAGAGCAAGGTCAAAAGGGCTTAAGTGTGGCCTTCGACTTCCCAACCCAGATCGGCTATGACTGCGACCATCCAATGTCCCGTGGGGAAGTTGGCAAGGCGGGAGTAAGTGTAAGCACCTTACGTGACATTGAAATCGTTTTTGACGGAATTTCCCTCGACAAAATCACCACTTCTATGACCATCAATGCGCCCGCAACGATTCTGCTTGCTATGTATATCGCAGTTGGACAAAAACAGGGCCTTGAACAGTCTAAGCTAGGCGGGACAGTCCAGAACGATGTTTTGAAGGAGTATATCGCAAGAGGCATGTACATTTTCCCGCCAAAATCGTCAATGCGTTTGGTTACTGATATTTTCGAGTATTGCTCTCAGCACATGCCGAGATGGAACACCATCAGCATAAGTGGCTACCACATCCGCGAGGCTGGTTCCACTGCTTCACAAGAAATCGCCTTCACGTTTGCAAATGCAATTGCCTACGTACAAGCAGCTATCGATCGAGGCTTAGATTTAGATAAGTTTGCAGGCAGGTTATCCTTTTTCTTCGCGGCTTCCAACAACTTCTTCGAGGAAATCGCCAAGTTGAGGGCTGCAAGGAGATTATGGGCTAAAACTATGAGGGAACGATTCGGAGCCAAGAATCCTGCCTCATGGAGACTGCGCTTCCACACCCAAACCTCAGGTGTTTCGCTAACTGCCCAACAACCTCACAACAACATTATTCGCGTAACCCTCCAGGCTTTAGCAGCTGTTCTGGGAGGAACCCAGTCGTTGCATACGAACTCGTTTGACGAAGCATATGCCTTGCCAAGTGAGCAAGCAGTGATTGTAGCCCTCAGAACCCAACAGGTAATTGCGTATGAAAGTGGGGTAGCTAACACTGTTGACCCCCTTGCAGGCTCATATTACATGGAGTACTTAACAAACCAGATTGAAGATAGAGCAACAAAATACATCGAACAAATCGACGCCATGGGAGGAGCTGTTGCCGCCATTGAAAAGGGTTTCATGCAACGCGAGATTGTGGAGAGCGCCTACAGGTTCCAAAAAGAGGTTGAAGCCAAAAAAAAGGTTATTGTGGGTGTTAACGAATTCCTAACCGAAGAGAAGGTTCCGATAAAAATTCTGCGGATAGACCCGGAGATCGAGAAAAAGCTTGTTGGACGTCTAAAACAGGTGAAAAGGCAAAGAGATCAAGCCAAACTGGATGAAGTCTTAAACAAGCTGCGTGAAGCCGCCGAACATGAAGACGTAAATCTCATGCCTTTAATACTTCAAGCTGTAAAAGAGTACGTAACTCTTGGCGAGATATGCGACACCTTACGCGAGGTGTTTGGCGAGTATAAGGCGCCTTCCATCTTCTAACTAACCACGAAGAGGGCTTCGCCCTCGCTCACTGAAGAGTCCTCGGAGACGTACACTTCTTGAACAGTTCCAGTCTTAGGCGCCATGATTTCATTTTCCATCTTCATGGCCTCAAGAACGCACAGAATCTGGCCTACCTTCACTTGGTCTCCTTTTTTGACCATGACTGATAAGATTTTTCCCGTCATGGGTGCAGTTACGGCGCCTTCTCCGTGCCGTTTTGGCGTC
The DNA here is from genome assembly GCA_004376975.1 of Candidatus Bathyarchaeota archaeon. Next base: position 16,338 of record SOJA01000119.1, on the reverse strand, counting down.
ATGGTTCTCCTCATGGGTGTTATACGGGTTGGTTCGAAAATCACCGATGCTGGTCTTCTCGTGCAGGTTTTCACTTCAGCCTTGAATGTTGCCTCTTCAACCTTAACGGGGAAGGGCTTTTCCCGGTTGATCTTGGGCAATTCTACTTTGTATTCTTTGTTGTCTATTTTTATGGAGAATTCCTTCTCCGGGTCGAGCTTATCAGCCGATAACTCTATGTTGAAGGTTTTATCCTCAATTTTGACAGTGAAGGAACTTTCCCCAGTTCTTTTCAGTTCGATTTCTACAGTTTTTCCATCAATGAAAATTGCGTAGATGGGCAATCTTATCCACCGCCTTCAGCCAGGCTTTGTCGGCCAGCTAACACCCAAGGTGAGACTGTTTCTCTTGGTCTAGCAGGTATTAGCGCCCTCACCCCACGTAGGCTCCTCAGGTAGGTGGCAATCGCAACCGAGGCAGCTGCAACCTCCTCGAGTTCTCTGACCCTCTCTGGTGGAATTCCAGTTTTGGTTTCTTCCCGTTTGGTTTTCCTTTTCTTGAAGAATTCTACGGCTGCTTTCGGAAACAGCGCGTAGGTTATCTTGTCCTCATCGCTCTCAATGTAAGGTTTTACGTCGTCTGGTATTTTGTCGAGGGCAGGCTCTAAAAGGTCGGCTGGACGGCACGTTATGGTTTTTTCTTTGCCAATAACCTTCTTTTTCACTTCCTCATTGATAGGGGCTGGTGACTTTCCGTATAGGCCTTTTACGTAGTTTTTTACCTCCTTTGGAACAATGCTGTAACGCTTTCCAGAAAGAACATTAAATACGGCCTGTATACCGACAAGCTGGCTTGTAGGTGTCACTAGTGGAGGATATCCCAGCTCTTTTCTAACTTTTGGAACTTCTTCTAGGACTTCTTTTAGCCTTCCAAGTGCGTTCTGTTCCTTCAATTGTTCGAGAAGATTGGAGAACATTCCGCCGGGAATTTGGTGAATTATGATGGATGGGTCAACCCTTTCAGACTTTGGGTTAATCAGCTTCAATGGGTCGTAATATTTTTCTCTAAGCTCCCGGAAGTACTCTGCAATCTCGTTGAGAAGGTCCATGTCAAACCCAGGGTCGTAGCTTGTTCCCTTCAAAGCAGCCACAACAGACTCCACTGGCGGCTGAGATGTTCCCCAAGCTAACGGTGAGAAGGCCGTGTCGATCATATCGGCTCCAGCATCGCATGCGCGGAGATAGGTCACCATGGCCATTCCGCTTGTGCTGTGGCAGTGCAAGTGTACTGGAAGTCCGACATCTTTTTTTAGAGCGGTCACAAGTTCATAAGCATCCTGTGGAGCCAACATTCCAGCCATATCCTTAATGCAGACAGAGTCACAATCTAGCTCAGCTAGTCTTTTGGCAATCTCTACGTAGTGCTTGATGGTGTGGACTGGGCTGATTGTGTAGCAGATGCTTCCTTGGGCATGAGCTCCTACTCTTTTGACGGCTTCGATGGCTACCTTCATGTTTCTTACATCGTTTAAAGCATCAAAAATCCGGAATATGTCGATTCCGTTTTCAGCTGCTTTCTCTACGAAGTTTATGACAACGTCGTCGGGATAGTTTTTGTAGCCAACCACGTTTTGTCCACGCAACAACATCTGGAGCGGTGTTCGCTTGATGCGGAGTTTCAGCTGGCGGATTCGCTCCCAAGGGTCTTCAGCCAAATAGCGAATGCAAACGTCGAAGGTGGCCCCGCCCCAAACTTCAAACGAGAAGAAGCCCACTCGATCCATTTTTTCAGCGATTGGGATCATGGATTCAGTGCGCATTCTAGTTGCCATTAAGGACTGATGGGCATCACGAAAAGTAGTGTCAGTTATCTTCACGGGCTTAGCAGTCAAGCTTGTTCACTCTCGTTTCTAGGTTTGGATGTGAAACTAGGGTAAACGCTATTTATAATGGTATGTTTCCGTGTTTTTTAGGCGGCCTTGTCTCCCGCTTGGTGGCTAGCATTTCAAGTGCACTAATCAGTTTGGGTCTGGTTTCTGCTGGTTCGATTACTTCGTCTATGTAGCCCTTCTGTGCAGCTACGTAGGGGTTTGCAAACTTTCCGCGGTACTCGCTCACAAGCTTTATTCGTTCTTGCTCTTGATTTGCGGCTTCAGCAATTTCCTTCCTGAAGATTATGTTAATGGCTCCATGGGGGCCCATCACAGCTATTTCAGCTGTAGGCCACGCGTAGTTGATGTCTCCGCCAGAGTGTTTGCTTCCCATGACATCGTAGGCTCCGCCGTATGCCTTTCGAACGATCAGCGTGATTTTTGGCACTGTTGCTTCGCAATATGCGTATAATAGCTTCGAGCCGTGTCGGATGATTCCGCCATGTTCCTGCTCAATTCCAGGCAAGAAGCCTGGCACGTCAACGAAGGTTATAATGGGTATGTTGAAGGCGTCGCAGAATCTTACAAATCTTCCTCCTTTCACTGAGGAGTTTATGTCTAAGGCTCCAGCATAGAAGGAGGGTTGGTTGGCTACAATTCCTATTGTTCGACCGTTTAGGCGGGCGAATCCAATCACGATGTTGGGTGCCCAGAGTGGTTGAACCTCAAGGAATTCGCCGTTATCCACTACATGATGGATAATTTCTTTAGCATCGTATGGCTTGTCTGGGTCGTCTGGGATTATGTCTGCTAAGCCTTCGTCGGTTCTGTTTGGGTCGTCACCTGTCTTTACGATTGGGGGGTCTTCCAAGTAGTTTGACGGTAAATAGCTTAGCAGTTGCTTGACGATTTGGATGGAATGTTCTTCGTCTTTTGCGATGAAGTGTGTGACGCCGCTGGTTTGACTGTGAACTACGGCTCCGCCGAGCTCCTCGAAGTTCACTTCTTGACCCACCACAGTCTTAATCACTTGTGGTCCTGTGATGAACATGTGGCTTGTCTTGTCCACCATGACTATGAAGTCTGTGAGGGCGGGTGAATAGACTGCTCCGCCGGCGCATGGTCCCATAATCGCGGAGATTTGTGGTATTACGCCTGAGGCTTTTACGTTTCGGAAGAATATGTCTCCGTATCCAGCGAGGCTTGCTACGCCCTCTTGGATTCTGGCTCCTCCTGAGTCGTTAAAGCCAATGACGGGTGCTCCTGCTTTGAGGGCTAGGTCCATGAGTTTGCACACTTTCTTTGCGAACATCTCGCCGAGGGAGCCGCCGAAAACTGTGAAGTCTTGTGAGAACACATAAACGAGTCTTCCGTCGATTGTGCCGTAGCCAGTTACGACGCCGTCTCCGGGGATTTTTCGTTCAGCCATGCCAAGCTCTGTGCATTGATGAACCACAAATTGGTCGAGTTCCATAAAGCTTCCAGGGTCTAGCAAGAGTTCAATCCTTTCTCTGGCTGTGAGCTTGCCTTTCTTATGTTGTGCCTCGATTCTTTTCTTTCCACCACCCAGCTTGGCTTTTTCCCTTAGTTCCCCTAACTGCTTAATTTTCTCGTCAACCGTTGACTCTTTTATTGCGGTCATTTAATTCCCTCAAGTTTTGAAGTATATCTTCTCACAAGTATTTAGAGCATATGGAAAGCTTTAAGAGAATATGCCTTTGCATCGGTGGGGTTAGACGAAAAGATATGGTTTACTCTTTGCTTGTTTGTAGGGAAACATCTCCAACGAAAACACGCCGTATTCTTTCATCTTTAAGCCTAATAACCAACGCACCGTCACGATCAACGTCTAACGCCTGACCGCTCAGCTTTTCAGTTGGGCTTGTGACTTCCACTCGACGACCGAGAAAACCAGCATAACCCTTCCATTCCTCCAAAACAGGATTGAATCCTTTCCTTGTGTATAGTTCGTAAAGTTTTTCTATGGTTTCAAGTAAACCTGCAAACAACTTTTCTAGCCGAACTTTTCGACGAAGCTCATTTTCAAGTGAAGTCGTAACTCTTATCAGCTCCTCGGGGAAAACCTTTTCTACGTCAAAGTTCGCGTTAACTCCGACACCTACAACAACAAAATTGACTTTCTCGCCTGTTGTGTTCATTTCAGTAAGTATGCCGCAGATTTTCTTTCCATTCACCAGAACATCGTTAGGCCACTTAGTCTCCACCATTAAGCCAAACATTTCATGTAAAACCTTAGCCACAGCAAGTCCAGCCACAAAAGTGAGCTTAGCGGCCTCTGCAGGGCGAAGCTTAGGCCTAAGAATCAGGGAAAACCACAATCCGCCATTTGGGGAAAACCATTCTCTGCCAAGTCTTCCCCGTCCCCTTGTTTGAGTTTCCGCAATCACAACGGTTCCTTCTTGTGCTCCATACATTGCCAATTCTTTAGCCCACTCGTTTGTTGAGCCAACCTCACGGGAAAACAGAATGCTTCTGCCTAAATGTTTAGTGCGCAGATCATCCTGAAGCTGACCTACCTTTATCTTCGTCGGCACATTGGTTCGCCACTATGGCTTCTCACAAAGTTCAAAAAGAACGTTTCTGGTGCTCTTTGGATGGATAAAGGCGATTTTTGCTCCGCCAACACCAATCCTTGGTTTTTCATCCACAAGCCTTAAGCCCTTCCCCTTAAGTTCTTCGAGAACAGCTTCGATGTTTCTGACTTTTAACGCGATGTGGTGGACACCCTCTCCACGTCTGTCGATGAATTTGGCGACAGGACTTTCGCTGTCTGTTGGCTCTAAAAGCTCTATTCTAGTTTCTCCGCCAGTTGAGAAAAAAGCCACCCTAACCTTCTGCTCTTCCACCACGTGAACACCCTCAAGCTTTAAGCCCAAAATGTCACGGTAAAGTCTGATTGCCTCGTATAATTTGTTTACAGCAACTCCTATATGATCCACTTCAATGACCAATGTGTACTTCAACCCCTTAAGAACGTTAGATGGTTTATCCAGAAAGCTAATAAAAGTTTCCGGAAAAACTTGAAAGAAAACTTCAAAAGTTATGGTAAAATGGCCGAAGCTAGCTAATAACCGCCAAAACGTCCCCTTTATTTACAATAGCTCCTTTGGAAACCCTAATCTCCTTGACGACTCCCGCTTTTGGCGCGGCGATTTCATTCTCCATTTTCATGGCTTCCAAGACGCAGATGCACATTCCCTTTTCAACTTCTTGTCCGGCACTCGTCTTCAACAACACAATTCTACCCGCAATAGGAGCGACTACTGCATCTTTTTCGATTCTGAAGCTTGTGGTCGGTTTTCTTGCAATGGTAGTAGCAGGCTCTAGCCTTACAGCAGTTTCCTTTGGAACTATAGGCTGACGTTGAACTTCGAAGATTTTTCCGCCGATTTTGACTTGAAGAATGTTTCTTTTATTCTCCGCTACTTTTGCTTTGAAGGATTTACCATTGATTTCCATTATAGGTGTTCTGCCTTGATTTTGATTTTTGAGCTTAACTGTCACAGTTTTCTCGTTTATCTCAATCAGAAAAGTATTTCCGTTTCTTTCCAAAACCCTAACTCGATGCGGCTTCTTATTGACCAAGAACTCATGAATCATCAAAATCTTCTCCCCCACCTTTTTGCTCTACTGGCAAGTTTCCATAATGAAACAGCCTGGGGTTCTCTCCTTGGAATGACTGCTCGGGCACCTTTTCCTTTAATGTGGTCAACTAGTAGGGCAACTATTGCGGCAGCTTCCTCTTCTTCCAAAGCTTGCGCTGGTAGAAGCCTCCCAATTCTTTCCTCAATAAAGTTGATGTGAATGTCTCCTTTGATGAAGCATTCGTCTTCCATTATTCTCCCGTGGAAGGGAATGGTTGTCTTCACCCCTTCTATAACGAATTCGTTTAGGGCGTTTTTCATTCTTTGCATGGACTCCTCACGGTTCGACCCCCAAACGGCAAGCTTTGCTATCAAAGAATCATAGAAAACAGAGATGGAGTAGCCAGCATATAAGTGAGTGTCAACCCTTACTCCTGGACCACCTGGCATTTGAAATTTGCGAACCGTTCCGGGACATGGCATAAAATCGTTGTATGGGTCTTCAGCGTTGATTCTGCAGTTTATCGCGTGCCCCCTCATGGCAATGTCTCTCTGTTTATACCCAAGCTTCTGACCAGCCGCGATTTTGATTTGTGCCTTCACAATGTCGACGCCCGTAACCATCTCGGTGATGAGGTGCTCAACTTGAAGCCTAGTGTTCATCTCCAAAAAGTGATAGTTTCTGTCTCGATCAACTAGGAACTCGATGGTCCCAGCGCTAACGTAACTCACGGCTTTCGCAATTTTCTTGGCAGCCTCTCCCATCTCTTCCCTCAGTTCCTCATTCATGAACGGGGATGGTGTTTCTTCCATGAGCTTCTGATATCTTCTCTGTAGTGAGCATTCCCGTTCCCCAAGGTGAACGACTTTCCCCCTCTTATCAGCTAACACCTGAAATTCTATGTGCTTCGCTCTCGGAAGGAATTTTTCCACGTAGATTTCTCGGCTTCCAAAGGAGGCTTCGGCTTCTAAGGCTGCGAGTTCCAGTGTTCGGTGCATCTCATCTTTGTCCATGACTATTCGCATGCCCTTCCCGCCTCCTCCATAGACGGCCTTTACGAGAACGGGATATCCAACTTTTTTCGCCATCTCGAGGGCCTCCTCCACGCTTCGAGCTGGTTCTATGCTTCCAAGGATTATTGGGACTCCAGCGTTGAGAGCAATTTTGCGAGCCTCGACCTTATTGCCCATCTTTCGCAAAACCTCACGTGGGGGGCCGATGAATTCTATGCCGTTCTCCTCACAAGTCTTAGCGAAAGCTGGTATCTGGGAAAGGAAGCCATAACCGGGATGTATGGCTTCGCACTCTGACTTCTTAGCCACCTCGATTAATTTGTCAATGTTCAGGTAGCTTTGGGTGGGCTCTGCTGGTCCTATGCAATAGCATTCGTCCGCATACAGAACATGGAGAGATTCAGTGTCGACCTCCGAGTAAACCGCGACAGTCTTCACTCCCAGCTCTCTGCAAGCCCTAATCACCCTAATGGCAATCTCTCCGCGATTAGCAACCAAGACTTTCTCAAACATGTTTCAGCCCTTTTTCCGGACGCAAATGAATACTCCCAATTTACAAAGCAATTAGCTTTAACTAGAAATAAATGTTCTCATAGTCAACAAGCTTCGAAAAAATATAAAGGCTAGTTGGTAGATTTAGGTATTTCTCTTCAAATAACAATCGGCAAGTGATCTGGATGGAGAAATTAACTCATGACATAGTTATTGTTGGAGCTGGCTTAGCCGGTCTGAGGGCTGCCGTTGCCGCCGCTGAGGCCAATGGTAAAATCGATGTGGCTGTGATTTCGAAACTTTATCCCGTCCGTTCGCACTCTGTTTGCGCTCAAGGCGGAACAGCGGCTGTCTTAAGAAAGGGAGACTCGTACGACCTGCATGCTTGGGACACTGTTAAGGGATCAGATTTCCTTGCAGATCAAGAGGTCGTGGAGTTCTTCGTCAGAAAAGCACCTGAGGAAGTCATTCTGTTAGATCATTGGGGATGCCCATGGAGTAGAACCGAAGATGGAAAAATAAATCAACGTCCTTTCGGCGGTCACAGCTTCCCGAGGGCAAGTTTCGCAGCTGACATGACAGGCTTCCATGAAATGCACGCATTGTACGGGAAGGCTACATCATATAAGAACATAACATTCTACGATGAATGGTTTGTTACATCCATTATTGTTGAAGACGGTGTGGCAATAGGCTTGGTAGCCATAGAATTGAAGGCAGGTGAAATGCATGCGTTCCGCACAAAAGCCATAATTATGGCAACTGGTGGTTATGCGCGCATATACGAGTTTACAACATTTTCACATACATCTACAGGCGATGGAATGGCCATAGTCTACAAAGCAGGTGTCCCTCTCAAAGACATGGAATTCATCCAGTTCCACCCGACAGGCATGGTCCCGTCGGGAATACTGATAACAGGGGGTGCCCGTGGTGAAGGGGGATACCTGATCAACGCTAAGGGAGAGCGTTTTATGAAATGCTACGCGCCTGAGAAGATGGAACTAGCCCCTCGAGACATAGTTTCCAGAGCTGAGACAACAGAGATCCAAGAAGGACGCGGACTGGAAGGTCCTTACGGTCCTTACATAGGTTTGGACCTCAGACACTTGGGCGAGGAGAAAATAAACGAAAGACTGCCTCTTATACATGATGTCGCAATAAAACTTGGTGGAGTAGACCCTGTCGAGGAGCCCATACCAATTAGGCCTGCGGCCCACTACTCAATGGGAGGGATTCACGCCAACATAAAAACAGAAACCCCACTCTCAGGCCTCTATGCTGCCGGTGAATGTTCTTGTTTGAACGTGCACGGGGCAAATAGGTTAGGCACAAACTCTACGTCCGATTGTCTGGTTTTTGGAGCGGTTGCTGGTGAAGAAGCCGCAAAGCATGCGTTATCCAGTAGTTTACGAGAACTTCCAAAGGAAAAAATGTTGGCGGAAGAAAGAAGAGTTTTCGACGAAATCTTGGGCGGCAAGGGAGACGAAAAGATACCTGTCATTAGAGACGAGATGAGACGCATTATGAGTGAGAAGGCGTGGATATTCAAGAGAGGCGACGAACTCGAGAGTGCCTTGAAAGAAATAAGGGAACTCAAGGAGAGATTCAAGAATATAACGGTTGAGGACAAAGTCAAGGCATTTAACACTGGACTTGTGGCAGCTCTACAGCTCGACTTTACCCTAGACCTAGCTGAGGTTACCGTGGCAAGTGCACTTGCCAGAACAGAGTTTAGAGGTGCCCACTCTCGGCTTGATTATCCAAAGCGTGACGATGAGGACTGGCTAAAACATACTCTGGCCTACTATAAGCGAGAGGGCCCAAGGCTTGAATACATTCCAGTTACGATTACCAAGTGGCCTCCAACTGCGAGAGCCTATTAAGAGGTGGTTTGCATGAACTCTGAAGTGGAGAAAATTGTTGAATTTGAGATTCATCGATTTGACCCTCTGCAAAAAAGGCATTACGTATCTACGTATGATGTGCCTGTTCGCAAGGGAATGACCGTGCTTGAAGCTTTAATGTACACCAAAGACAATTTTGATGGGACGCTTGCGTTTAGGCACTCGTGTAGAATGGGGATATGTGGGAGCTGTGGAATCATGGTTAATGGACGGCCCATGTTGGCTTGCTACACGCAAGTGCTTCATCTCGAATCTGACTCGCTAGTTATCGAGCCTCTGTCTAACATGCCCATCATAAAAGATCTGGTTGTTGACGTTAAACCATTCTTCGACACATACGATAGAGTTAAAACATTTTTGATAAGAACGGAAGAAGAGCTCAAGACGCCGGATGAGTTTGTTCAAATGCCAACTGACCTTAAGAGGTACTGGGACTTGACTCTATGCACGAAATGCTCCATTTGCTACTCTGCTTGTCCCGCTGCAATAGACGAAAGATTCCTTGGACCTTCTACTTTAACTACTAATTATCGGTTTATCTCAGATTCAAGGGATAAAGGTTCAGAGGAACGATTAAAGACTATGGCTGATAACGTGTGGTTGTGCACTTCCTGCAATTCTTGTACGTTGTTCTGTCCCAAAGAAGTTGATTCTTCGTCGTCCATAGTTGATGGACGTAGTCTTGTAGTAGAAACGGGAGTCATTCCAAGAACAGTCATGGACGTGCTCACAGGCACCTTCAAATATCATAATCCAATGGCAACGCATCCAAGTAAAAGAATGGAATGGGCTAAAGATTTGAAGATCAAAACCTTTCCAACAGTCACGAAGGCTGACATCTTATACTTCGTGTGTTGTCTGACAGCCTATGACCCGAGAAATCAAGAAACCGCCAGATCCATGGTTTCACTCTTTAATAATCTTGGTGTTGACTTCGCAACCCTCGGCACTGAAGAATGGTGTTGCGGAGACCATATCCTTAGACTCGGCGAAAAGGGATTGTTCGAAACCCTCGCTGAACACAACATGTCAATGTTTGAAAAATTCGATGCAGAGAGAATCGTAACTTTGTCGCCGCACTGCTACAATACTTTCAAGAACGATAAGCCATACAGCGATGCTGGGCTTCACGTTCAGCATTACACACAATTTGTCGCCGAATCCATAGACAACGGTGAACTCAAGCTTCCCAAAGCTGTTAACAAAAAGGTTACTTATCATGATCCTTGCTTCTTGGGCAAACGTAATGAAATCTATGATGCTCCTAGGCAGATTCTGGAATCAATAAACGGTTTAGAGCTCATCGAGATGAAGAGAACACGGGAGAACAGCTTTTGTTGCGGAGGAGGGGCTGGGAGAGTTTGGACGGAGGACGCAACACCTGAAAAGAGACCTTGTGTAAACCGGGTCAAAGAAGCACTAGATCTCGGTGTTGAAGTTATAGCCACGGCCTGTCCATTTTGTGTGACAACCTTAGAAGACGCCGTGAAAGTGTTGGATGTGGAAAACAAAATCATTGTGACAGACATTCTTGAACTCCTAAAAGACGTCGTGTAAATCTCCAGCAAATCGTTTATTCTCTCTTCTCTTTTAATCAAAAGTATATAGAGCAAGCGAAAGAGAAGGTTCAGCAGTGAAAGAGTTTCCCCCCATTAGTATAGTCCTTGTGAGTTATGCAAGCTAGCTAGTGAACTCTTCTGCGCTAAGAGTTTCAAATTCTTCTCTATGCCACTCTAGAATTCTTTTTTTGAGTCGAGCTTCTAGGATCTTTCGCGCACTTGAAGTTATTTTCTCTTGTCAACTATGTCTGGTGCTTCCGGTCCCGTGCCTATGAGCACAACGGGACTGTCCAATTGTTTTTCGATTTTCTGTATGAATTGTTTCGCTTCTTCTGGGAGCTCATCATAGTTTTTGGTGCCTTTACATTGTGGATATAAAATGTCAAGTTTTGTCAATGCTGCTTGGGTCGTGCCGTTAATCATCACGGCTTTTTTGGCTATTTCAAAGTTGAAGGGGGCTGAACGTCTTTCACGGCCTGTTCCAGCAGATATTTCAAACCATCTTCTTTTTATGGCTTCTTCCTTTGGCAGTTCTCCAGGTAGGGGTCCGCCACCAACTCGGGTCATGAAGGCTTTAAACACTGTTAGGACATTGTCAACTTTTGTTGGGCCTACTCCTGCTTCTGAGCATATTGCCGAGGCGCTTGTGTCTCTTCCAGTCACGTATGGAAGGGTTCCATGGAAAAACGAAAGCATCAAGCCTTGTGTGCCTTCTAACAGAACTTTCTTGTTGTTGCTTATTGCGTTGTTAGCTTCTTCTGCTACGTCTGTGAGGTATGGCTGCAGTTCTGGAATATCCTTTGCGAGTCTTGCTGATCTTCTTACGCGTTCCTCGATTGCTGGACCTACGCCCCATCCTGTTGTACCAACAACCCCTTTAAGATGTGCGTTTGTCTTGTCCTGGATTGCATGTTTCTCTTCAATTATTGATGCCTGATAGTCAATGCCTATTCGATTTTTCACGTTTGCTTCTTCAACTTCTTTGAGAAACTGTGCGACGTGAACATTTGCTCCTGTTCCAATTAGCAATCGGCATTTTTTGTTTATGAAGGCTGCGGGAACCATGTGTAAGGCGTAACGTTTGCCTTCATACCACACCGTATGTGCTGCGTTGACCGAGCCTGTTCTTACACAGACATCAAGCTGATCTTTCAGAGCTAAATAGGAGATTATTTTTCCTTTACCTTCATCTCCCCAAAAACCCCCGGTAATAACTGTGCAGGGCATATTTTTCACCGTGAAAAGAGTTTACGAGAGATTATTTAAAACTGTTTGCAAACTTCATGTAGAAAATGCTTAGTTCAGATGATCTCTCACATTCCTATCCGCTGGCTGGAATCAAGTCCAAGTTCAACAGTTCTGCCCAAGCTATGTTTTTTAACGGTATTTTCAGTGTGTTTTCCTTTTCATAGGGAAGGCATTTGATGAAAGATTTGCGTCTAAACTCGTCTTTTTTGATTTCAGCTAACATGACGTTTACTATTACTGAGCCGTCTTTTAAATGGAGGTTCACGTTTCTTCCTATAAGCGACTTTGCTGTGTTTGTGCTGAATCGTTCCATAAGTTACCACTCCAAGTCTTTCTTGGCTATTTGGCTCCAGCAACGTCTACATATTGGGCGTTTCGTTCCTTTGTGAAAAATGTAAACTTCAATGTTTGCACTTTTGCATTCTTTATTCCATGGGTTTCTACAACGTTCCATTAGCGTTCACCTTAACTGGTGGAATGTTTGATTTTCTGTCCTTTTAAAATTGTCTGCGAGACGACAATTTTCAACCGTGGAGAGAGATTGGTAAAAGTGAAAAAATGATGTTGTCTTTTTGCTTATTTCAATCAGCTAGCTTTAAAGATAGATTATTTCAGGCGTTATCTTATCCATAGTTATCCTAAGCAAAGCTACTGATGGTTTGGATACGAAAGGCGGCAGAGGATTTGTTGGGCTTCCCGGATTTACAAACAGATTGTTTCCTTCCCATTTTACTCTCGGGTTATGCGTATGCCCATAAATCAGTACATCAAAGCCATTTTGCTTGACGATTTCCCGCATCTTCCCCATTCCGAATAGAACCCTAGGGTCATGTATAACCCCAATCCTCCAATCAAGAACCTCGACAGAATTCATTTTCGGCAGCTTGCCACGGATTTTAGGTCCATCCATATTTCCGTAGACAGCCAGAACTGGTGCAAGCTGTTCCAACTCGTCAATAACAGAAAGGTTAACTAGGTCGCCTGCATGAACTATGAAGTCTGCTTTCCCAAGAACCCTAAATACTCTTTTCGGAATTTCTCTGGCCCTCACCGGCACGTGCGTATCTGAAATCAAGCCAACAGTCTTTACATCACCGGATTCACGAAGCCGAAGAGAAACTTGTGACCCTTGGTTAACCATTCAAACAATCCTCTTCATCTTTTGAGAGCTTCTTAAACATAGTTTAAATACCAAATAAAGATTTAGGATACATAACTCAAAGGCTATAACTCAGCTTTCCATGCGATCTTGTCTTGCAGATGTTTTGGTAATATTCGGTGTGTTTACTCTTAGTGGAGTTCCAAGTAGAAAAGGGTGTGTTGGGGCGTTTATAGAAAAGGCGTTTCCAAAACAAGGTTTACTTAGAAGATCTTGAAACAAACTTGTTTCCCTTAACATAAAATCGTAATTTCTGCGGCAAATCAACTTTCACGCCAATTCTATGGGAAGAACCAACCTCCGGAATTTTTCTCTCTCTATCAGTCAACGTTAGTTGGCTGCCTCTTTTTGTAACGTCAATTCCATTCAGTTCCTTAGTTATAGCCAAGGCTTTCGTCAGCTTTCCAGGTCCACTAACCAAATTGCGTAAGTCTTTCACGTTCCTGTTTTCCCGCATGATTTCTATGCCTTCTATTGGGTCTAATGCCCTTATCAAAACAGCCCCAACACAGCTTTTTGGGTGAGCAACTATGTTTAGAAGCCAGTTTGCATGAACCATATAAATGAATACTTTTCCAGCATCCATAAACATTAACTTGTTAAAGTTTTTCCGTCCTCTGTAAGCTCTAGAAGCAGGGTCTTCTCCTCCATAATAAGCCTCAGTTTCCACGATTTCTCCAGACAAAACTTCAGAATCCACCTTTCTCACCAAGATTTTTCCAAGCAAACCTCTGGCAACTAAGGACGGATCTCTTTCATAGAAATCATGTGAAAGCCTTTTCACTCAGTTTGCACCGTCCTATCCGTTGGTTTATATGAACAATAAGCTAAAAGCTTTGAATCCAATTTATAATATGAAACTTCAAACACTGACAGCGCGCGCTTGCGGACCAAGGAAACATTTAAAGACCATGATCCATAACAGCATGAACATGAATATTTTCCACATAAATGACTTTAAAAGCGAGCGAGCTCTTCCTCGTTCTCCATCATTTCACCGACGGGAATCTTGGGTTACCTTCTTCTATGCTTATGCCTACGGTTCAGTGCTTCAACTCTTGGCAGATAAGGAAGTTATAAATACGTGTTTGAACGGTTTCCTAACGTGGTTTTGATATGCCAGCAATACAAGTTGGTAGAATCTGTGTAAAACTGACCGGTCGAGAGGCTGGAAGAAAATGCATAATCGTGGACATTATCGACAAGAACTTCATTCTAATAACAGGTCCCAAAAGCGTCACCGGCGTGAAAAGGCGAAGGGCTAACGGCAACCATGTAGAACCACTTAAACAAAAAATAAAAATCAAAAGAGGATCATCCGACGACGAAGTCATGGAAGCACTAAAGGCTTCAGGCAAATTGGAAGAAATGAAACAGACAATCAAGCCCGCTGTAGCCTCAGCTTAAACTCATATACCTCTAAACCTTTTTCTACTAATAGGAGTGTAACATTCAACATGCCTAGAACAGTTCCCCCATGGGAAATCAAGCATCAACTATTGGTGAAGAATGAAGACAAAACAAATCCTCGCTACGGCTATAAACCAGAGGAAAGACCAGCAGAACAATACATGAAATACGGCGTCATCAACCTAGATAAGCCAGCAGGCCCAACAAGCCATGAAGTAGCTGCTTGGGTAAAGCGAATCCTAAATCTTCAACGCATCGGTCACGGCGGGACTCTAGAGGCATAATCTAGTCTTAAGCCAGAGAAATCCCCATGTGACCGGTGTCCTACCAATAGTGCTAGAGGAATCTAGGAAAATCGTTCAAGCCCTACTTCTAAGTGGTAAAGAATACATCTGCGTAATGAAGCTTCACGGAGAAGCAAAAGAAGAGCATGTTAAGAAAATCTTGAAAGAGTTTGAGGATAAGCTTTACCAGAGGCCGCCTTTACGAGCTGCAGTTAAACGTCAACTACGTACCAGAAGAATTTACTACATTGATTTCCTTGAAATGGAAGGGAGAAACGTTCTATTCAAGGTGGGATGTGAAGCGGGAACTTACATACGCAAACTGTGCCACGACGTAGGCGAAGTTCTAAGATTCGGAGCCCATATGCAAGAACTGCGGAGAACGAGGGCTGGACCTTTTGTTGAGAATGGGGACATTGTTACGTTGCATGATGTAGCCTACTGGTTTATGGAGTGGCAACAACAAAAAGATGAGAAAATTTTGAGAAAGTTCATTCAACCCATGGAAAAAGCTTTGACTTTAGTTCCGAAAATCTATATCAGAGACTCGGCTGTGGATGCCATCTGTCATGGAGCAAGCCTAACAGCACCAGGTGTGTTATCTCTTGAAACCGAAATAAGAAAGGGTTCAACAATTGCAGTTTTTACATTGAAAGGTGAAGCTGTAGCTCTGGCTAAAGCAGTGGACTCCACAGAAGAGATATTGGATATGAATCATGGGATTGTTGCTGAAATTAAAAGGGTTCTGATGTACAGAGGAACATATCCGAAATGCTGGAAAAGCGGCGAAACTTAAATGCCGAGGAAAAATGACCGCCCAAACCATTATTTTACAGCTCATCCAAAATCAAAAGCAAAGCTTGGAATAATACGCACATATCTTCGTGGAGAACCTTTTGAGTTTCTAACCGCATCAGGCGTTTTCTCCAAAAAACGTGTCGACTTGGGCACAAGACTACTAATAGAGTCCATGATTCTTCCTGAAAAAGGAAATGTTCTAGACGTTGGATGCGGTTACGGCGCGGTTGGAATTACAGCCGCAGTTTTCAATCATAATTTACGCGTGACAATGATTGATGTTAATGAACGAGCTGTTTGGCTTACAAAACAAAACATCAAAACCAACAACGTCAACAATGCAGAAGTAAGACGCGGCCACCTATACGAACCAGTTAAAAACCTAACATTCAACTGCATCCTTTCAAACCCTCCAATAAGCGCCGGAATGGAAACCATAAAGACAATAATTGTTGAAGCATCAAAACACATGATTGATAGAGCTCTCTTCCAAATAGTTGTCAAATCAAAAATCGGCGGAAAAAGACTGCGTACAATTATAGAACTAGCCTTCGGAAATGCCGAAATCCTCGCCAGAAAAAGTGGATATCGCATTTTTATTTCAGAAAAACAATAAAGCATGTTATTAGCATTTGGTTATGATGATGCCGGGGTCTCCTAGTCCGGTAGGGAGCAGGCCTGGAGACTTATAAGTGCCTAACAGTCTGTGGCCTCTCGGGGCCGCGTGGGTTCGAATCCCACTCCCGGCGCCAAACTACACAAATTTCGTTTAAATCCTCGGTTCGCACGTACATTAGATAAATAAACACGGGGATCCACCTCATCAGGCGTTGTATTGAGTAATGGCGCATATTCTAGGGAGATTTACTTTATTAGCAACTTCTACGATAACAAAATCGCTTAGGACTTAGAATACCCCTCACGACAGTTTTGCATGTAACCAAAAGGGTTTTGTGGTTAGAGCATTTCCCTGCGCCTCGTGAAAAATATGCTCAAAAAGAAGCATGCTACGA
>SOJA01000019.1 GCA_004376975.1 Candidatus Bathyarchaeota archaeon | reverse complement strand
AAGCTCATAGGACTCCAAGACAGGTGTTATTATCTCCCCATATCCGTAGAGGTGAGCTATCTTTCTGGTCTGTCCTTCAATATACTTCATCATTATAGCTTCTTCCGGCAGAAAATCCCTCATCCCACGGACTCTTTTGAAGCTAGGCAATTCCAGCACTCCCACTATTTCAAGTTCAGCTCAGAAACTGAATAGTAAACAATTTCTCCTCTGCGGTTCATAACAGCCAAAACCAATTCCTTCTTCAGACTTTGACAATGCCTTAAAATGCGAGCCATATCCTCCAGCGACATTGGATTTCCCTCCTGCATACTCAAAATCAAGTATCTAGCCGTTTCTTCACCATATCCCCCGCGTTCGTAAACCCGAAAGTCAACACCTAAACCGAATCCTCCACGAACAACATACCCACGACTCTTCAAATCACGATACGTCAAATACTTAATCCATGCATTCTCATCAAAACTCCTATAATGCCGCAAAAACGCTTGGAAATCCACCTTTCCACCCTTTTCATCCTCAATCTCCATATTCCCCTTATCCAAGAGATACAGAGCCTCATAATAAGTAAGCAAAAAACCATCTTTCCCAGCCACGCCGTACCCCCTTGAAGAAAGCGCATCAGCATTCTCTTTTTCAGGGATTTTTACACCATTTTCAGCAAGAAAACCCTTGACCCTAAGTTCTAAGCGGGTTTCGGTTTTCTCCTTAACCTTTTTCATGCAAATCCTCAACCAGCATAAGACCATGTTTTCACTTATAAATTGGCTTCAAACTTGGCGAAATCTTCCTTTCGTAAGACACTATCCTCACAGATAACAGCTGTCACATATTTCAACGGAGTTATATCAAAGGCTGGGTTCAGAACGTTCACCCCCTGAGGAACTGTTCTCCGCGAACCTACATGCGTAACCTCTTCTACAGGTCTTTCTTCAATAACAACGTCTGCTGAGGTGTGCGCCAAATCAAAAGTGGATTTAGGAGCTGCAACATAAAACGGAATGCCATGCTCTTTAGCTAGGACTGCTATAGCGTATGTCCCGATCTTGTTAATTATAGCATCCTGAACTATCCTATCTGCCCCAACTATAACCTTGCTGACCAGCCGCTTATACATAATATATCCAACCATGTTATCCGTAACCAAGGTGACAGGTATCCCGTCACGTTTAAGCTCAAAAGTTGTCAACCTAGCTCCCTGCAGTTTCGGACGCGTCTCAGTTGCAATAACCTTAATCTGCTTCCTTTGCTCCCAAGCAGCCCTTATCACACCTAAAGCAGTGCCGTAGTCAACCGTAGCCAAAGCCCCAGCATTACAATGCGTCAAGATAACATCGCCAGTGTGAACAAGTTCAGCGCCGCGTTTGCCTATCAAACGATTCGCTGCTACATCTTCATCAGCAATTTTCTGCGCTTCTTCAACAACAAATGAGGCTAGATCATTGACGTTCCCAGAAAAACATCTTGCCCCATTCAAAATTCCATCAGTCGCCCAGAAAAGATTGACAGCCGTCGGTCTAGTTCCTTTCAGGATTTCCGCCGCTTTCTCCAACTCGTTAACTAGTTCCATCTTGTTGTCAGCTTTTGAATGATAAGCCACTAGAGCCAACCCAAAGGCTGCAGCTGCACCCAGAAGCGGTGCTCCCCTGATTTTCATAGTTTTTATCGCCTCAGCCACTTCAATGGCATTTTTCATCTGTAAATACACAGTTTCATCGGGAAGCTTTGTCTGATCTATCGTTACAACCGTTCCATCACGCCATTCTATCGTTCGCATAATGTAACCTCAGTAGATCGTTTTTATGCAGTAAACAGTATATAACTTGTGAGAAAGTGAAAAAGAGTAATGAAACGGAAGACTCTGACAGTTCTCCTTGAAAATTTTGGACAAAGATACTCCAGAGTTCTAGGTGTAAACCTAAGAAATGGAAGTGACGAGGAAATTTTCAAATGGTTTTTGGCGTCCATACTGTTTGGTGCACCCATATCTGAAACTTCAGTTATCAAAACATACAAATGCTTTCAGAAACATCGCGTTTTGACGTCTGAAGGAATCCTTGGAACTGGATGGAACGGTCTGGTTAGAATCCTTGATGAGGGAAGCTATACACGTTACGATTTCAAAACTGCAGACAAACTTTTGGAAGTCATGCAAAATCTCAAGAAAAAATATAATGGAAGTCTCAACCTTCTTCACAATAAAGCTTTGGGCCCAAGGGACTTGGAACACAGGGTAAAGGAGTTAGGAAAAGGCATAGGCGACGTAACTGTAAACATATTTCTAAGGGAATTACGTGACATCTGGGAAAAAGCCGAACCAAATCCGATAGGCCTAGTCAACTCCGCTGCTAAAAACCTTGAAATAGTAAAGGCAGATGCTGCTGAAAATGCTCTAGAACAGCTGGAGGTTTTCTGGGCTAAAAACAAAGTTCCCAAGGAATCCTTCATTAACTTTGAAACAGCCTTACTTAGACTGGGCAAAGATTTCTGTAGAAAAGGAAAATGCGATTCTTGCCCCGTGAAAAGCGATTGCCTAAATCCTAAGGTGCCTTAACATAGGTGATAACTTCTACGGGGGATCTTTCACGAAGCTTCAGCTTCTTCTTCCATTCATCTCCAACAGCTATAAGGGAGAAAACTCCTGAAATTTCAGCCTTCGCTTTACGAACCAAATTAAC
>SOJA01000010.1 GCA_004376975.1 Candidatus Bathyarchaeota archaeon | reverse complement strand
AAAACTCTGTGATTCTACCCGGAACTAAGATAGCTGATTTTTCAATAATAAACGAAGCTTTGATTGGTGAAAACGTGATCATTGGAAAAGGAGTCAAAATTGGAGAGCGATGTGTACTGGGCGACCGCGTTGAAGTAGCGGATAACGTGTCACTTAACAAGGAAGTTCTGGTTTGTCCGGCTAAGAAGATTTCTGAAAGCGTATTAACACCTAAAACTATTATCTAGAAACAGGATTTGAACGCATGTTAGGGTCAAGACGTTTATTTGGAACAAATGGGATACGTGGAATCGTTAATAAAGAATTAACTTCGGAAATGGCAATTAAAATCGGAAGCGCCATAGGAACATTTTTTCAACGTGGAAATCTCATAATTGGATACGATGCTAGGACAAGCGGTCCAATGCTTGCAAAAGCAGTTATTGCCGGTTTAAACGCAACAGGATGCAATGTGGTTTTAGCAGGAATGATGCCTACCCCCGCATTACAGTACGCAGTAAAAAATCACAAAACAGATGGCGCTGTAATTATTACTGCATCACACAATCCACCGCAATACAATGGAATAAAAGTTGTTTGGAGCGACGGAATAGAGCTTTCACGCGAACAGGAAATCGAGATTGAAAACATATTCTTTGACGAAAAGATACACTACGCAGACTGGAACAGGTTGGGAACAACACGAGACTTGCTTGGAGTAATTGAGGAGTATCTGGAAGCAATAAAAAAACATGTGGATGTTGCTGAAATAGCAGAAAAACATTACCATGTTGTCGTTGACCCTGCAAACAGTGTAGGCAGCCTTGCAGCACCGCGCCTGCTTCGAGAGTTAGGATGCAAAGTCACTACTATAAACGCGAATATTGACGGGACATTTCCTGGAAGACTACCAGAGCCTCGCCCAGAAAACCTTAGGGACTTGGCTTTAACAGTGAAAGCGATAGGTGCAGATTTAGGCGTAGCCTATGATGGTGATGCTGACCGTTCAATGTTTGTTGATGAAAAAGGCGAAATTCATTGGGGAGACAAAACCTTTGCCTTGGTTGAAAAGCACTTCTTGAAGGAGAATTCCGGGGAAAAAATTGTTACACCTGTGAGTTCCTCAACGCTGGTTAAAGACATAGCTGATTCTTATGGCGGAGAAATTGTATGGACTAAAGTTGGAAGCGTAACGGTTTCTCAAACCATGAAGAAGATAAACGCAAAACTTGGCGGCGAGGAAAATGGCGGAATCTTTTATGGTCCACATCAATCGGTTAGAGATGGAGCGATGGCAACAGCGTTGATCTTAGAGATTATGGCAAAAACGGGTGAAAAACTTTCAGAGCTCCTTGGAGAACTACCGAAATACCATATTGAAAAGGGAAAGGTTGAATGCCCCAACGAACTCAAAGACAAAGTCCTAGAAAAGCTGATTGAGCAAACAAGCGAGTTGAACACAAACACAATTGACGGAGCCAAAATATGGTTCGAGGACAAAAGCGCCATTCTAATGCGACCAAGCGGAACAGAGCCCATCTACAGGCTGTATACAGAAGCAAAAAAAGAAGAAAAAGCTACACAACTCATACAAACATACAGTCTGAAACTTAAAAGAATAATTGACAGCTTGAAGAGTTAAACCAGTCTCTCACCACGTGGAGAATATCAAATGTCTATACCGATACTACATGTAAAATCAGAAGAGATAGACAATACCGAGAAGCGTAGAAAATATAAGATCAGCATTATAGGCTGTGGACGAAACGGTGTTCTCCACGCTTACCTCTTCGCTGAAGCCGGATTCAAGATCATATGTGTCGACGCAAACCGAGCCGTAGTGAATAATCTTGCAAAGGGAAAAACCCCCTTTCTAAGACGGAAAATTGAGCCTTTACTGAAAAAACATGTGAGAAATGGATGCTTAAGCGCCACAAACGATGTAGAGAAAGCCGTTGCACAAAGCGACGTGATACTAATAACGACTCGAGCGGAAATTGACAGAAAGAAAAAAGTCAACTATTTGGATTTAGAAAAAACATGCAAGCACGTGGGTTCAAGTCTCCAACGCGGCTCGCTAATTATCATTATGAGCATTATTGGGCCAACTGCAGCAGAAGGATTGATTAGAGAAAATCTGGAAAACACTTCTGGATTTAAAGCTGGAGTTGACTTTGGCCTAGCCTTCAGCCCAGTCAGACGTGTAGATGAACAAACTCCAGAAAAACTAGCTGAATGCAAACGGATTGTGGCAGCAACTGACAAAGACAGTTTGAACGCTGCCTCAACTGTTCTAGGAACCATCACCAAAGAAGGAGTCGTGGAAACCAGTGACGTGAAAACGGCAGAAGCAGCAACGCTCTTTGAAGCTGTACATCATTACACTAGCATTGCTTTGGCTAACGAACTCGCCAGATTTTGTGAGAAGGCACGCATAGACTACCTCAAAGCTAGAGAAATCGCAGAAGCAAGCGCATGCAGCTTACTTGTATTGCCAACGGTAATTGGTGGGAGCATACGTGACAAGCCGTATCTGTTATTGGATGAAGCTGAAAACTTAGGTGTGAGGCTTCGAATTCCTGTAATTGCTAGAGAGATAAATGAGGAACTTTTGAAACATGTGGTTGGTTTGATTAGGGAAGCACTGAGAAGCTGTGGAAAAACTTTGAGAAGGGCGAATATCTCTCTGTTAGGAATCTCTCAAATGCCAAACATGAAAGATACGCCAAAAGTTTCATCGAAAGAGCTTGCTAAAATTCTGGAAGCTAAAGGTGCTAAAGTCAGTCTCTATGATCCGTATTTGTCAGCCGGAGAGTTAATTGACTTGGGTTACCCCCTCAAGAAAAATATAAGGAATACCATGGAAAGCGTAGATTGTATAGTAATACTTACAGGTCACGACCGATTCAAACGTTTGAATTTGAAGAAACTGAAAATCATGGCAAGGATGCCGGCTGCCATAGTTGATCTTGAAGGCATTATCAATCCTGAAAAAGTTGAAAAAGAAGGTCTTGTATATCGTGGGTTAGGAAGAGGAGTTTGGACAAAATGAAAAAGTTAGGTGTTGCAGTTATCGGAACCGGTTTCTGGGGAAAAAACCACGCGAGAGTTTACAAAGAGCTGGAAGACACAGAGCTTTTAGCAATTTGTGACATAAACGCTGAAAGAGCTAAAGCCGTAGCTGAGAAATTCGGCGCAAAACCCTATACAAACCCTGGAAGAATGCTGAAAAGAAAAGACATCAAAGCAGTAAGCATCTGTACATGGTCAACAAGCCTTGCAAAAGAAGCACTAAAAGCGCTAAAAGCAAGAAAACACGTTCTAGTTGAAAAACCAATGGCGACAAACGTGAAGCAAGCGAAAAAACTACTGGAAACAGCAGAAAAGGAAGATTTACACCTTACAGTAGGATTTATAATGCGGTTCATTCCAGGAGTCCAGCACATCAAGAAAGCAATTGAAACAAAAAAAATTGGCGATCTTGTATGTGCCACGGCGAGAAGGGTTTCTCAATGGCCTGAAAGAATAGGCGACGTAGGAGTTGTCAAAGACATAGCAATTCATGACATAGACATAACAAGACACCTTTTCGATGAAGAACCCGGTGCTGTTTATGCAAAAATTGGAAAAATGAAACATAGAAATTTTGAGGACTACGCCCAGATAATGCTCACCTTTAAGGGTGACAAAAACGCTTTTATTGAATCCAACTGGTTGACACCATACAAGACGCGGGCATTAGTGGTTACCGGAAGCGAAGCCATAATGAAACTTGATTACATCACACAAGAGCTAACAATTGAGAATGCAAAGGAAACCTTGCAGCCAAGACTTGTTTGGCAAGAACCATTGAAACTTGAGCTTCAACACTTTGCAGATTGCATTCTAAAAAATGAGAAGCCGCTGATAACAGGGATGGACGGATTAAGAGCCCTCAGAATTGCAGGGGCAGCATTGAAATCTTCAGCAACAGGCAGAGCGATAAAGCTGAAGTAGAAAACTAGGGATTCTGCATTTCGTTTCTAAGGTTGAAGGGCTTACCCTCTAACAGGATCTTTTCAGGAATCTTTTCTTTCCATTTCCTTAAAAACGGCAAGTCTTCGCCTTCTTTTCGCAGTTCGTCAGGAAGCATCTCTGGAATTTCATCCCGTATCGGATACCACCTTAAGCACTTTGGACAGATTATCATGCCTTCTGTGATTTCCTCTTTCTCATCAAAGACATATAATTCAAGCGGGTAATGTTTATCCATGGGGCAAGCCAAGATATCCATCAACTTCTTTTTTATGTTGTCATCCCTCCCACATGTTTTTTGTTTTTAAACTATAAAACATTTTCAGAGATTTGTGTTATTGTTTACTAAAAACGAAACCTTGTTCTATAAGTTCTTTCCACATTTGCAACGTCTCTGGGGTATATACTGCTTCTTTTCCATAATGCAGTTGGCACGGAAACTTTTCACACAAAAAGCAGCATTTAACATTTTTCTCTTTGGCACACTCCCAAAAAGCACAGCCTTTATGGGACTCTCTGGACAGTCTTAATTGTTTGTTAACCCATTCACACCCCAGACAGCGTTTTTCTTCACGCTTGAAAACTGGACAATATCCACAATAAACACCGCATATGCCCACTTCAATGTTCAACAGTCTTCACCAACTATAATCTACAAGACAAACATCCATATCTGCTTTTTTCACCGATCTTTGTCAGTTTCTAATTTTCCACAAAAACCTAGTTCAATGTCCAAAACTACTTGACACCAGTTAGGACCAATTGTTCTAACAATCCGACCAAAGGGAATAGTAAAAGCTGCACCTAGGCTTTCAAGCTCTTCAGCCACCTTCAACTTCACCTTCTCAATAGGATTCACGGTTTTTCCAGCATGTTCGAAATCATAATAGTGTATCCATCCTCCGACTTCTTTAAGAGCAGAAAGAGCATGGGGTAGATGTTCAAAGGCTTTCTCAGGTAACGGCATAAGAACCCTATCCGCTATGTGGCTTAGTTTTGTATCAATGACTTTTCCTGCTTCTCCCTTGATAGGGATCACTTTTGGGTAAACCCTGTTCAACCTGATGTTTTCCTGCATAAACTGAATCGCTGAGGGGTTAATATCAATCGAATATATCTTTTCTGATTTTGAATGGCTGGCAATAATTATGGAGAAACAGCCTACTCCAGCAAACATGTTCACAACAACCTCGCCGTTTCCAACTTGTTTTGCAATCCTCATTCGTTCATAGAGAAGCCTAGGCGAAAAATAGCATTTTTGAACGTCAACAGAGAACAGGCATCCCGATTCTCCATGCACAGTCGTGGTTTTGTCTTCGCCAGCTACAAACTCCAGTTTTCTAAGTCGAAAAGCTCCGCAAACAGGACTTGCTTGAGCCAACACTGTTTTCACATTCTTGTGAACGCCCATGATTGTTTCTGCAATGACCTGCTTGTATTTTCTAGTTTCTTCAGCTATCCGTATGATAGCTATGTCTCCAACAATATCATATGAATTATAAATGTGAGTTAACTCCTCTGGGGAGATAAGTTCTGATAGACGGGTCCTCAGACGTTTCTTCATAGGTTTCCTCTCTTTAGGCTTAGTATTTGTGGAAACCTTTTTAAAAGGTGAGAAAATACTCGTTCTTAAGAAGAGGAACCCCTATGGAGAAGAAGGAACCTACAGGGATTGTTTATGAATGTATAAGATGTGGAGCGAAGGTTCCTTCAGAGGAGTTGGAGCTCCGCGGCGGGCAAATTAAGTGCATCGTCTGTGGATACAGAGTTTTGAAGAAAATTAGACCACCCGTTGTCAAACGTGTTTCATCGGAATAACAGCCTAATGCTAACTAGAAAGCAGAATACCTAATCCTTCGAAGACTAGATTTGATTAGCTGCTGAAATCAATGACTTCAGAAGATTTCTTTTTCACCGGTCCTACGAAGAGCCTTTCCACGAAGCTTTATTGCTGGACCAACAACTTCCTCAGGTCCCTTTTCAGTTGTCTGTCTTTTCACGGTTTCTCCACAGATTCCTCCTAGAAGGAGCCGCCTTTTCACGCACATAGCATATACACAGTTTGCAATGTCACACATGTCTCCTGTCCATTTACACAATACACCATCTTGACGGTAGAGAACAGCATTCTTTGCGCATTTAAAGAATTTACATGTGGGAGAACAACGCTTCACTTGAGTCAATACACGCACAACCTTTTAATCGTTTTATTGACAAAATTTTAGTGTTGCTACGTCACTTCACTAATTGTAGTGTTTACAAGGGTTGATATAAAGTTTTTTCCTTTAGACTCCTTATTCCAGCTCTAGTCTGATGATTGCTTCGGTTTAAGACGTTTCTTTCTGTAAATTTCTATTGAAAGAATCAAAAGGGCTCCAGCCGCAATTATTATTGCTGTTGTTAACTGGCTTGTTTCAACAAGAAAACCAGCTATGATCACGTATTTCCATATCTTGATTTCAATAGTTTTTGATTCATCAATATAAGGTGTTGTCACTGAACAAGGATCCGATTGTCCAGGTAAATAAACCATTACTGGCAGGTCCCCGCCGATAATATCGCTAAAAGTAACCGTACCATCCGATTGTGTTAGACTTGAACTCTGCAAGTCATCTCGTGGTAGAGTTACATTAGCATTCGGAATTGGCTGTCCAAAGTAATCTACTATCTTCACTGAAAACGTTAGGTTGTAAAGCTTGCAACAAATTTCGACAACTGTGTCATTAAACATTTCGACAAGCGTTTCGTTTAGGAACACGTTACCCATATAGACTTTTACAGTATAGTTTCCAAAGGTGCAATTGACAACGGCGAGTCCAACGTTATTAGTAGTCTTATTGTAGAATAGCCCACCCATTTGCTCAATTACTTCCACTCGTGCATTTGGCAGAGGGTTTCGATGATGTTCCTTTATGTATAATGTCAAAGTTTTGGCGGGACACAGTATTGTTAGGTTGAACCATTCTTCTGCTGGCAAATTTTCAACAGTGTTATTGTTTATGTTGAAAACTCTTTCGTAGCGAGAAGCATTTATGGTGTAGGTTATGTTAGGAAGCATTGATTTAAGGAAGAAAACTCCTGAAGGGTCAGTTTCACCTACTACACTTCCATTTTCCACCTTTTTCTCTTTTGTAGTCACATACTGATAGCTAATGTTTAAATCTACAAATGGTATCCGAATCCCATTTTTGTCTTTAACAGTAATCCCCATGTTGGTTAATTCACATGTTAAATTAAACTCATCCACTCCAGTTATGGTCATTTGCGTATCGTTAACTTTCACGCCATTCCAAAAAGCTTCTAAGGTATGGTTTCCTTTTTCAAGCGATAAACGTGCCAGCCCATTTTCTTCGCTTGTCGCATTATGCGTTGTGATCGTAGCGTAGTCAAGAGCTTTCACTAGTATTTGTGAAACAGGGTCTCCAGCTAAGTTTCGTGCATAAACATCTATCTTGTAGCCTGGAACGATGAAGAGTTGAGAGTCAGCTATAGGTTTCGTCGTTGCCTCCGAAGATATTGAAACGTTGTAATTGCCAATTGAAGCATTCCACGGCACCTTCCACGTTGCATTAATAATTCCTTGCTGCGAAGCATTAACCATAAGGGGGTCATAGGTTTTGTTGGTTCCCAAGAATGTTATGCTAATATTCACAGCTTCGTTCGGCTGATAATCCACAGCTCTGATTTCCACAATCTCTTCTCTATGATAATCACTTGCGTTAGTCAAACCTATGAAGAAACTGTTTTCAGCTAGATCCAGAGTTTTATTGAAAAATATGTGATACAAACCTGTGAAGTTAGTGTGTGAACCAGAGGGTTGAAACAGAGTTTTGTTCGGATATTTAATATTTGCATGCCCATATCCCGTATCTGCTGTGTCAGCAAGCTCCACAATAGCCCAGTAGGAAGTATTGACAGGATAGGGAAGTTCAACTGTAACATTGGCATAATACACGGTATTTCGTTTTCCTCCAGTAACGTTCACATGTAAAACAACAGAGTCGTCTTGCTGGAACTGCTTATGTTCTTCTAGAGGTTCTGGTACAATGTAGTAGGCAGGTTCTATCTGAAACCATGTTGTAGCGTTATTTTTTGTCAAATCATCCTGCAAGGTTATTGTGTAGTTTCCTTCAGGAAGGAATGGAACCTGAAATGTCACATCTACCTTATTTCCAATGGCAGTTGTTTTGTTAACTTCGATGTTATCAAATAATATTTTATAAAGACCAGCCGTTGTATTTATGGTTCCACCAATACGAACTTTTTCTCCAACTTTCCCAAGGCGAGTTACAGGTGAGATAGAAACAATCTTCACGTCAGTTGCCTTTACATGTGGAAGAAGTAATGTAGAAATAAATGTTATAGCTAAGGTAACTATGAGAACAGTTAAGACCAATTTTTTTTTCAAGTTAAACTCGCTCCCAATTTACTCCGTACATTCTCAAATCGATGTGAACATTTACTATTAAGGGAACATTTTAAACTTTACCTTTATTTTCCAGCTTTTTTTTACTTTCGCTTTCTGAAAATCTTAGCATCATTCATTTCACAGACGTATTCAAAGCCTACTATAGCGCGCGCTCTAGAAAAAGGGGGTATGCGGGAGATATTTCAATTTGTTCATGGTTCAAACCCGGTCCTCGGCACGGTGGATA
>SOJA01000212.1 GCA_004376975.1 Candidatus Bathyarchaeota archaeon | reverse complement strand
GGTTAACTGCCACTGTGACGCATGCTGGGAGGAGTTCTGGTCTTGTTGTGGCTATTGTTAGGTGGTTTCCGTCTTCTAGGTGGAATTTGATGTAATAGAGTGTTCCTTGTTTTGTTTGATGTTCTACTTCCGCGTCCGCGATAGCGGTTTCGCAGCGGGGGCACCAGTTGATTGGATACGTGCCCTGATAGATTAGGTCTTTTTTGTGGAGGAGTATGAAGCTGAGTTGGGTGCGTCTCCAGAAGTCTGGGTTCATGGTTTTGTATTCTGTTGTCCAGTCTACGGAGATTGCGAGGCGTTTGATTGAATCTTTCATTACGTCTATGTATTTGCTGGTGAGTTGTTCGCAGAGTTTTACGAAATGGTCTGGTGGGACTTCGCGTTTCTTGATGTTGTGTTCTTTTTCTGTTTCTACTTCTGTTGGCAGTCCGTGGCAGTCCCAGCCCTGTGGAAAGAGAACGTTGTAGCCTCGCATGCGTTTGTAGCGGGCTACTATGTCGAAGTAGGTCCAATTGAGGACGTTTCCCATGTGGAAGTCGCCTGAAGGATAAGGAGGAGGAGTGTCTATAACGTAGGTTGGACGTTTACGGTCTTTCCAGTCGAAACGGTAGATACCCATCTCTTCCCAACGTTTCTGCCACTTTTCCTCAATCTGGAGGACGTTGAATTCTTTAGGAAGCTGTTTCAAGCGATGAATCAACCCTTCAGCTGTAGATTGTGACTTTGCTTAGTGGATAAGCACAGATGAAAATAATAAAGATTCTTCTGCCTCCAGAGATAAAGAAACTTTGTTCTTCCCTCGAATGCATGCATGGACTAAAATTTAATCCCGTTTGGTTGGTTGGTTCAAAATTTGACCCCAAACCCATATATTCATTATTTTAGATAAACAAGAATTCTGAATAACATAACAGGGGATTCGCTTGTCTTCAGATATTAAGAGTGTGCTCGAACAACTAGATAAGAAGGAACTTTATGAAATAGCCAAGCTGAAGAAAATCAATATTCCCAAGAACTGGTCCAAGACACTTATTTTGGAACTCCTCGCTCTAAATGTGTCCACGCAAGATATCCAAACCATTGGAACAAAACCTTTGGAGACAAGGATAAAATCCAATGATGTTTCTGCAATTATCGTAAAGGATCTCGTTAAACAATTTGAGGATGTTACCGCTGTTGATAGTTTAAATCTTGAAATTAAGCAAGGTGAACTTTTCAGTCTTCTGGGACCAAATGGTGCCGGAAAAACTACAACAATCAACATCCTTAGCGGGATACTTAAACCTACAAAAGGAACTGCCATTATTGCTGGGTTCGATGTAACGAAGAATCCAGAAGAGATTAAAAAGGTAATTGGTGTGTGTCCTCAAAAAGCTGCAGTTTTTAAATTTCTGAATGCACGTGAAAACATAGAACTCTTTGGAAATCTACATGGAATACCCAAGAAGGAGCTAGAAGAACGAACGGATACATTTCTGGAACTTTTGGGGTTAGCAGAGGCAAGTAAAAGGATGGCTAAAGGTTACAGCGGTGGAATGCTTCGGAAATTAAACCTGATAATGGCTTTGATTAGTGATCCAAAAATTGCTTTCCTTGACGAACCAACAGTTGGAATGGATCCTCGAGCCCGCCGTAAAACGTGGGAATTTATCGGGTCTCTCAAAGATCAAAACAAAACAATTATCCTAACAACTCACTACATCGAAGAAGCTGAAGCACTTAGTGATAGAGTAGGAATCATTGATTATGGAAAACTCATAGAACTGGGAACCCCCAAAGAGTTAATGGAAAAATATGAAA
Source organism: Candidatus Bathyarchaeota archaeon (assembly GCA_004376975.1). The sequence goes on along the minus strand of SOJA01000212.1, from coordinate 896 downwards.
CCAAGAATTTGGAGCAAGTCTTCTTGAAAATAACCGGTCGAAGAATTTTGGAGGGAATATAAGCTGACACTTCAAAGTTTAGTGGCTTTGGTAGAAATGGAACTGAAAAAGTTGATTCGACAACCAGCGAATTTATTTTTGAACCTATTATTCCCTGCGGTTCTTACAATAGTGTTCATATTTGCTTTTGCAGATCCAGAATTGGGAATGAGCTTGAACTCTGTGGTCCCAGGATTGATTGTTTATGCTGTTATTTTTGTGATTATGACCATCGCCCAGTCTTTTTCTACCGAAAGGCAAGAGGGACTACTAAAAAGATTAAATACAACACCGATGACGTCAGGCGAATTCATGGGAAGTCAAATCATAACACACATGTTAATATCCATTTTGCAGGTGATCGTTGTTTTTACGTTGGCTTTTATATTAGGATTCAGACCGGATAGTGGTATTCAAGGAATACTTTTAGCGTTGCCTGTAACTGCAATATTTTCACTAAGTTCAGTTGGTCTAGGGCTTATCACAGCCACAGTATCCAAAACCCCGGAAGCTGCCACAGGCATTTCATTCGTGTTCATTCTTCCTCAGATGTTTTTTGGAACCTTTATGCCAATAACCAGTACAACTCAGCAAATAGCAACATTCATCCCGAGTTACTACTTACTTGATGCTCTAAAAATGATTTTCGAGGGAGATTGGATGAATACGAACATTTTCCTAGACTTGGGAGTCATTTCAATAGTTAGTATTACAATTGTGCTCATTGGAATACTCTTGTTCGAAAAATACGGAAGTGAATAGAAGAAGAATATTAGAATTAGTAAGACTCTTAGAGGTCTACTGCATGCATGCTTCCATGGTATCGAATTTAGCCGTCAGAGTTCCGTAGAACCTGT
>SOJA01000004.1 GCA_004376975.1 Candidatus Bathyarchaeota archaeon | reverse complement strand
ACAGTTAAAAACACGCTTGCAAACCTAAAGCGAATTCTAAAGAAATACTGGAAGTGTTTTAAGTGAAGGTTATATTTTTTGGAATAACGTTCTGGTGTGCCGCTTTTTGACTTCTTATGGGATTTCTCGGAGGGAGGTTGATGATTTTGTGGAGAAGAATAGGGTGGTTGCGTTTTGGTTGGCATATTATGATGGACATAGCAGAAGTGGGAGATCCTCGAGGAACTTTCAAAGGGTACACCTATGATTCCATGGTTCAAAAACGTTGAAAAAGTTACAGTCGTCGAAGAGACATGAAAGTCTTGTATTATATGAAGAGATTAGTCATAAAGTCTAACATTTTATCCTTAAGCTCCAAAAAGGCGTTAACCGTTTTCTCGCCTTCCTCGGTCAGCCTATAAACCCTTTTCCTCTTAGTCCCCGTTCCCTCTATCAACTTATTCCTTTCAAGATGGTATAAACGAGCATAGATGGTTCCCGAACTAAGCATCACAGACAATTTACGATGTAATAACCTCATGACGTCGTAGCCGCCGAGGTGGTCTTTCCTCAACTCCATCAAGATCAGTGTGCCCAAGAAATTTTTAACAATCTTCCTCTGCGTCTCCCTGAATAGTTCCGATTCCAAGACTGGCACCTAACAGTCTTCTAGAACTTAACTCCATATAGCTTTTTTCCTTTCCATCCCGATATGATTATTCTGGGATGAAAAAACAAAGAAGGGAGGTGAGAAATTGAACCTAAAAGCTGCATTATTGTTATTCATGATATTCTTCGCTTCAACGATCACCACTGTAGCAATGGCTATCAGCATACCCACACCAGATAGTTTCAGCGCAACGAAAACCGCATTCGCAATCCACAACATGGAGCCCGGCAGAGTTGAGCTGACAGGCGACCCAATCGACAATCCTGTGACTGGCAGTTGAGATGCCAAATTTTAAAGCACTAATACCACCTATAAAATAGTGTAACAAGCCCAAGATGGTCAACTGAAATGCCCTCAAAATTCGACTATTCAGATTTGAGAATCCTAGAAGGATTGGGGAAATATGGACCTCGGAATGTGACAGAGGTTGCAAGGAAATTAGACATGCCTGCGGAAACTTTGCGGAAAAAGTTGAAACGCCTTACCTCCCAATTTTTTTTAAGATTTAACGCGAATATTTACCATACCTATCTCGGCCTAAAGAAAGCTCTGGTCTTTGCCGAAGCAGCTCCTGGATACGAAGATTTGCTCTTCAACTGCCTAAGACAAAATGATTTCTGGATTAGTTTAGCCAGATGTTATGGCACCTTTGAGGGTTGCGTCGGAGTTTTTACCGTTCCTAACGATCATTGCGTCGAGTTTGAGCAATTTCTTGAGGAAATGGTAAAGCTGGCGGTTGCTAGAAAGAGTCAGGTTTTCTGGTGTACTTGTTTTCAGGCTATCCATTCAAGATGTAAGTGGTTTGATCGAAAGTCTCAAACCTGGGATTTTCGGTGGGATGAATGGATTAAAAAAATTCCAGCTGAGGATACGGAATTGCCTTACACATTAGTCGACCCAAAGGATTTTCCCATTAAAGGGGATTACATTGATGTGTTCATTTTAAAAGAATTGGAGAAGGATGCAACAACCAGCTTTGCTGACATAGCAAAGATGCTTGGAGTATCCTCACAGCTAATTGGGTATCATTATCGTAACCATATTGTCGAACGTGGTATTCTCGAAGGCTTTGAGGTAACTGATTTTCATTTTGGCATAGCCGACTCTAACTTTCTTTACTTCGTGTTTCGGTTTGACAGCGCAGAGAAGCTTGTCAAATTCGCATCATCTCTCCTAGACAAACCATTTGTGAGGACGCTAGGTAAGGTTCTCGGACAAAACGCTCTCTACGGATACATATATCTCCCAAAGCCTGAGTTCAGAAGATTTGTAGACTCTTTGTCTAAACTGATCAGAACAGGCTTCTTGCAAAGCTATAGTTACGTGATTCAAGACCTCCAAAAATCGTCGCGTCAAACGATCTCATATGAGTATTTCAGACGCGGAACATGGATATACGATCATAAAAAACATATTCATAATCTCCATGACTTGATAAAGCAAACCGCACCCGAACTACATACAAACTAGAAAATCGTTTGATATGCACCGTAGTTTTAGCATATACCTAGAAGGTTCTAAAGCTCCCTACTACATATACTAACAATATATACAAAAACCCACTAAACAAACCATACTACCCAATTTTCACGTAGTCCATGTATAAAGAAATCAGATAATCACTGGCTAAACAGAACCTCCAACAAGCCCAGACCAGCAAACAACACCACAGAAACAAACAGAACAAAACACCCCGCTAGATCCCCCTCTACCTAGTCTCAAAAAAATATTTTTTTAAAAAACACAAATAACGTAACAAACACAAACGACAATTACTCTGTTTTCTTTGTGGGTTTAATTATCACTGCGGTTCCCCACGCAGCGAACACTGTTGCGGAGCCCTGTAGAATGTCGCTTGTTTCAAAGTCTGCTCCGATAATTGCGTTGGCTCCCATTCTGGTGGCGTTATCGATTAATCTTTTTAGAGATTCTTTTCGCGCTTTTTCACATTCCGAAGTGTACGAGGTTACTTCGCCGCCGAAAACGCCTTCGATTCCAGCTATGATTTTTCCTCCTACACCCCTTGTCCTCACGGTCATCCCGTGAACTGTACCTAA
>SOJA01000083.1 GCA_004376975.1 Candidatus Bathyarchaeota archaeon | reverse complement strand
AGGCGACAGCCTGCAGAGCTGCTATATGTGGGTTCAATTCCCATCCCCGGCTTCTCTTATTACTTGGATTCGTTGGGGGAATTTCCGGATATCTGTTTCATGCTTCTCCGGTATTTTTGAAAAGCAATACAATCTTTTTTCGTGAGGTGAAGCACGGTATAAGGCTTTTTGCCCACAAATCCTTTCTTTGCTTCGGTATAACCCGCGGCTTCTAACTTGCTTAAATGTGAGAATAGACTGCCAATTGTCAGTTGGGTCTGGTACTTGAGGAAAAGGAAATCTGCGCTCTCTACGACGTATAGGTGTGCCGTGATGTTGAGCCTAGCCGATTCATGGATCAGCGCGCGCTAAATTTGTGAAGTAGGAGACTGGATAGACTGAACCAGCAAGCGAGCCTGAAACAATGGCACTCGATGATACTATGAGAGCTATCATGTTGGTTGTATCTATCAAAGAAAACAATGAGGACAGTATTTGAGACTTAGGTCTTGGATTAGCTTCTATTAGATTGAAGTCTCTTCCCTTTTCACACCAGACTTCATCATAAAGAGACCTATGAGTGTGAAAACAACTCCACCTACAATGACTGGAACGGCTTGCTTGAGCATTGTTAATCGGTCCATATACACATTCCAGACTGCAATCATCCATAATATCCCAAAAAGACCAACTGAAGCCAGAGCTAGAATGATCAAACCAATCCAAAACACATAGGTCTTCTCACCCTCAAACAGTGCTCTTCAATATAACACTCTACTTTAAGACTAATAAATATCTTACAGGAGTTTCTTCCACAAGTCATAAAAACTGATACACAACAATAGAATGGAATACTGGATTAGATGTGGATGATGTTGTATGAATAGAAAACTTGTATTGTTAGCTTTCATATCTTTCTTTATCTTCATAACCCTGGTTTCACAAACGATGTCTTCCCAATCTCTGGCTGACAAGCAGTGTGTAATCCCCCAATCTGGAACCGTCAACTACCCTACCGTTAACGTAGATCGCACATTAGCTGAAACAGTTCACAACCTTAACACTGGCTTAAACTACACAACAATCCAAGAAGCGATTAATGTGAATAGAACTCTGGATGGACACACAATACTGGTTGATGCAGGCACATACTACGAGAATGTTGTTGTGAACAAGTCTATCAAACTTGTTGGAGAGAATGCGGTTATTACGGTTCTTGATGGTAAAGGTGAAAGTTTACTTATTTTAGGTATAGTGGTGTCAGATGTCACCGTGCAAAATTTTACAGTTAAAAATACGAGGGCGGATCAGCCAGCCTACGGTATCTCCATAAAAGACAGCCAAAACGTTAGTCTAGTAGATGTTACAGTGGAAGAGAGCTACACCGGTTTGGTTCTTGACAATTCTTCTCTCTGCGAAGTGGTTAACAGTGTATTCAAAAACAACTATGCTTACGGAATTGATTTACGGGACAACAGCGTCAACAATACTGTAGTCGGCAATTGGATAGTTGCCAACCCAACAGGCATACTAATCATGGACCCGACGTGTGAGAATAACCGGTTTCACCATAACAATTTTGTTAACAACACGAATCAAATAGATGTCACGTACGCAGGCCCAAATATATGGGATGACAGAAACGAAGGTAACTACTGGAGCAACTATAACGGCGCTGACTTGGATAGTGATGGGATTGGAGATACTTACCTTCCTTGGGAAGCTGTAGACAACTATCCTTTGATGGGAATGTTTTCAGATTTCAATGCTACTTCAGAGTTTCATATTCAAACTGTTTGCAACTCTACAATATCGAACTTCAACTACAATGGTACTGCAATATTCTTCAATGTTTCAGGTGCTAATGGCACTGCTGGTTTCTGCAGAATATGTATTCCAAAAGCCCTAATGAATGAAACTTACAGAGTCTTTGTTAACGGAACTGAGATTCTGCCAGCACCATTGCCATTACCATGCTCCAATAGCACACACAACTACATATACTTCAATTACACCCATTCAATAGAGGAAATAGTGATAATTCCAGAGTTCCCATCATTCCTCCTTCTAACGCTATTCATGATGGCAACACTGCTAGCAGTCATGATCTATAGAAAAACAATAAAGTCCACAAGAATCTAGGAGCTATTGATGGACTTTACAGAGTTTTTTTCACAAATCATAAAAAACAATGGTTTGTAAAGGAAGTTATGGTGGACAAGATATGAAATGTCCTAGATGTAATAACAGTTTGTACAAAGATGATTTCAAAGTTGAAACTCTCTTCTAGAGAAAAAAGGTGAAGCTAATGTCTAACTATCCTAAGGATTGGACGAAAAAACTTGTTTTAAAGAGTGGGGTCGAAGTGTTTCTTAGACCTGAACTATCTAGCGACACTGAAATGTTGTGGGAAATGTTCTCCACGCTTTCTAAGGAAAGCCTAGAATATCTTGTTCATCCATTCACAAGAGAGAGAATTGAAGGCTGGACCAGCAATATTGATTACAACAAGAACCTACCAATACTTGCCTTAATCCAAGAAGATGGAAAGGAACGGATTATTGGTTCAGCATCTTTGTCCTTTCATTCTCAAGAAGCTGTCAGACACAAAGCAGAGCTGGGGATAACCATACATGATGAGTACCAAGACCAAGGCTTAGGGACTGCTATGATCAAGCATCTCCTTGAAATAGCTCAAAAGAAGAGGTTGAAGAAGATATATCTTCGTGTTAATACTGAGAACGGTAGAGCGATACATGCTTATGAAAAGTGTGGATTCAAGATAGAAGCGAAGCTCGAAAAAGAAGATTATGTCAATGGACAATTCAGAGATGACTACAGAATGGCAATCTTTCTTTAAAAGTCTGCTAGATTGAAGTTTCTTTCACAAGTCATAAATGACAACTACAGTGAGAAATAGAGAAGAATGGCAATGAGGAAGAGTATTGATGAAGTTCTAAAAGGGTTGCCCTCAGAACTATTAATAATTCTAGAAAGAATTGGGACATATCAACCTCACCCTAGGCTTCCACCTGATTGGTTTCAGTGGCAAATAGCTGAGAGGCACATGATTCTGAAACATGCCAAGATTGCATCGGGAGCAAATGTATTAGAGATTGGCTGTGGTCCTCAAGCTATAGCCACAATTCCACTTGCTTCCTTTGTTGGTGAAAATGGGAGAGTTGTTGCACTTGATAGAGGAAGATGGGGAGATTTCTGGAAGCTAATTGGAAAAAGTGGAGTAAAGAGTAGGGTGATTCCTCTTCAAGATGATGCTAGAAAGCTTCCTTTTCCCTATTCGTGTTTTGACTTGCCTGTTTGCATTCATGGAATAAGGAGCTTTGAGAGTCGCAAAGCATGTGTTGAAGCAATAGGAGAAATGCTTAGAGTATCTAAGGAAAGGATTTTCATTTCTGAAAGCTCTCCCATTGCAAGAAACATGGCTCAGAAAGCCCATTTAGTGATGTACAATCTTAGAAGAACTGTGTTTCTAGCGACGGGTCATCCCGAAGCAGGAGATATTCCATATTTCTCACAAAACGATCTAGTAAAGATTGTCAAGGAAGCTGGAGCAATGAAGATTGATGCAAAGTTGATTGAAGTAAATATGCCCCATCATCTTGCATGGTTCCCACCTGAAATATTTGATAAAATTGAAGACAAGACAAAACGACAGAACTTGAGAAGAGAATATGTGAAAGGTGAAAAGATGCTAGACAAATATGGAGAAGAACATCCTCCCGTCATTACTATTAATGCTTGGAAGAAAAAAAGCAGAGTTTGATCCAATCCAGGATATACCAATGCTTCTTCCACAAATCATAAAAACTGAAGCAGAGAATACAATGAGTGATGTGGGATGGGTAAAAAACTTGTATTAACATTAGCTTTGGTGCTTTGCTTGTCTTTCATGGTAATTGGAGTAGGGGGACACAATCTTGGGTATGAGATTGTTTCCGTTTATGGTTCAACCCCTTCGATTGACGGTTCAATTAGTGTTGGTGAGTGGAGTGATGCGGCTTCAGTGTCCTTTAACAACACATAGGTCTTTGTTAAGCAAGACGGCGTGAACCTCTACATAGGGTTCAATGTATCAGATGCACCGTTCAATGAAGAAGCTGTTGGGTTTTACATTGATGTTGACCATGATGGAGGGCTAACGTTGCAGCCAGATGACATAACGATGGGTATTCATCGCAACGGAACGCTCTTTGAAGGAAACATAACAGGTGGAACATGGACTCCTACGAATGTATCTGGTTGGACTGCAAGTTTTCATTCAACTTTGGACATGTGGCAAGCTGAGTTCAATATTCCGTATTCCAAGATTGACGTAATTGCTGGTGTAGAGAAAACCATCGGAGTTGCTTTTCTTTCCAACTGTAGGTCGTTGAGTGCGTATCCTTTCACTTGGCCACCAGAATACATCGAAGACATACAAAACAACCCTTCAAAGTGGGGTGACATAACTTCCACAGGATACAACTGGATTCCAGAGTTTCCATCATTCCTTATTCTACCATTATTCATGATTGCAACACTACTAGCAGTCACAATTTACAGAAGAAAAAGCAAGGACTTAGCGTTATCCAAAGCTTAAGGCGTGTACTCTTTTCTATAATCCTTCGTACATGTAACAACATCATATATGTTTATGATTCCATATGGTTCAGCAATGTCACTGTGACAATTCCAGTTAGGGTCTCCCTGCTGAGAACCATAGACCCCTGTTATCCTAACAACATCATAGATGTTAATCTTCAAATCATGGTTTACATCACCTGGAAGCCAATAAGGATTCATAAGGGGATAGCGGTCTGTATTATCCCCATCAATGACGTATGGTGTATCACCTATTCCATCACCATCAGAATCTGTACCGTTATAGTCACTCCAGTAGTTGCCTTCACAACCATTATCCCAAAAATTAACATAACCAGACCCATACTGCCACACTTGTTGAGCGTTATTCACGAGATTGTTATGGAAAAACTCGTTGTTTGAAGCATCATTAAAGTAGATGCCATACTGGTTGTTTGCTGTTATGTTATTTCCGGATATAACGTTGTTAGTAGAGAATTCAAAGAGTCCTATGCCAATGTGGTTGTTTGCGATATCGTTTCCAAATATGACGTTATAGCTTGAGAAAGAGCCAAGTCCGATGCCATAATAGTTTCTTGTTATGTTATTTCCATGAATATCGTTAATGTTTGAAGAATGCAGCAACCCGATTCCGTACCAGTTGTTTGCTTCCAAATTGTTTAAAGAAATAACGTTGTTGTTAGAAGAGTAAGAAAGATAGATGCCACACCAGCTGTTTTCCGCTACGTTGTTACCGGAAATGTTATTATTAGAAGCCCACGCAAGGAAGACACCAATGTTATTGTCTACTATGTTATTTTGGGTTATGTTACATCCGTTTATTCCATATAAGTATATGCCGCTACCTGAAGACTCTAAGCTGCTGTTTGCTATGGTGAAGTCTGAAATTGTAACATTGTCTGCTACTACGTTGATAACATGACCTTTCTGCACACCATCAATAACAGTGGTGCCTTTGTCTTCTCCAATCAAGCAAATGGTTTTGTTCACAACCACATTCTCATAGTATGTTCCTGAAAGCACGAGTATTCTGTCATTTTGACTGGCATTGTTTATTCCTTTCTGAATTGTAGGGTAGCTTTGCCCAGTGTTTAAATTCCTTACTGAACCAGCATAAGGAATCATTAGAGGATAGTTGTCTTGATTATTCTCATCTATTACGTATGGAGTGTCTCCTATTCCATCACCTCCCGTCTCATTCTGATAAGAGCCTCTGCACAGATCTGTGCCAGCATAGTCGCTCCAGTAGTTTCCGCCAGAAGGGTAACCATCGTCCCATATGTTCTCACACGAACCAAGGTGAAAGTATATTTGATTTGTATTATTGATGAAGTTGTTATGGCAAAATTTGTTTTTATAAGACAACCGGAGATCGACGCCATAATCATGGTTTCTTATGTTGTTTCCAGAAAGTATGTTACTGTCAGAGTGGTAGAGCTCAAAGCCGACATTGTTGTTCGCTATGTCGTTTCCATAAAAAGTGTTATTGTCAGACCACCGGAGCTCGACACCAATTCCGTTGTTTGTTATGTTGTTTCCAGAAATAATACAATAGGATGTTGAACCGAGGTTGACACCGTAGCCGCATAAATTGATTGCCATATTCTTGATCGTTACGTTGCTTCTGCCGGATAGGTATATTCCCGTTTCACTTCCGGTTCCTTGAAGTATGTAATCTGCCCCGTTGATTATTATGTTGTTCCTCTCAACAACAATAGAATCGTTAATGTTTCCCGTAAAGGTGTAAGTAACATTGTCTGTTGTCGTTATGTTTGCTGTTGGAGGGTCAATGCTTCCATCGGCTCGTATGTAAATGGTTCCACTTGCTTTTACTGGTTGAGTGTTAAATGCCAATGTTAAAATGCTTACTAGTAGCAATGTCAGAATCATTGCAGAAGCAATTTTCTTTATCAATCCTTTCTCCCAAACCTAAGTAGTCCAACTATAGAAATAACATTTACGGATAAATCTTCTAGAGTTAACTAGTTCACGAAGGTATGTTCCATGTGGAATAATGTATTTGGTTATAGGAGATTTCTTCTCAAATTATTAATGCAACTTTAATGGAACTGGCATATAGAACATTTTTTCACAAATAAAATAAGCTTGTTACAAGAATTGGTAATACTGCGTATTTGAAGAAAGGAGTAATAAAAATGAATAAGAAGACCATTTTGGAAATGATACTGCCAATGTTTCTACTAACAATACTAGCATTCAACGTACCATTAGCCTCAGCTGCTCCTACATGGAATAAAAACCCTAAAGCTTTCATCCATGGGATAGCATTGGATATAAACGGAGAGACTTGGTATTTTGCTGGTCCTGGAAGTATTGAGGGAGCAACAGATGTTCCTGGACATACATGGGTAAGTGCAGGGTCTAAGAGAGTGAAAGGAAGACACTACAACGTAGGTCCATGGATGGCACCAGCTGGTACACCTTGGTGGGCTAGTGAGGAACCATATGGAGTTTTACTGTTTATGGTTGATGGTATATTGGAAGTTCCTCCTGATGAATTGACTGAAGAAAAAGAGCAATGGCTGAAAGAAGTAGGATACGTACACTTCCATGAACTCGTTGATATGATGGGTAATGAGAATGAAGACATTGTGGTTTACCTTAAACATACAGCTGTTAGAGCGTTCTACTTTGATGGAGGACTTATGGCACCTGGATCAAACCATGATGTCTCTCCAGGCATAGACTATAACTTCATGCCAAACTGGTAGCAAACGGTCAGTATCTAGGACAATCCCCCTCTTTTTTTGGTGACTTACAATAGTTGTCTTTATTCAAAGCAAAATATCAAGCAAGATGAAGTAAACACTAAACACTCTTTTTCCTTCTATGAACCCCATAGAATGTTTGTGAATTCGAAATGGAAAAAGGATATTAGAGTATTTTCTCTAAGTTTGCATACTCTAAAAAGTTTGTTATCTCTGTTATGCCTACTATCCTTGTTATGTCCTAAATGTAAACTTTAAGCTCTATCTTATGAGTTAAGATTCAGGGCAAAAACGCCTATTAAATCATCCTCTACTGAATGAATCGTTCATACGAATCATGCGTCACCCCTTTTAATGTCCACGCCAAGGTTTCTTTTAAGGAAGAATAATATGATGAAAAGCTTGGAAAGGAGGTGGAAATAAAAATGAAGACTAAAGCAAAAGTTGTTATTGTCACATTAGTAATGGTTGCTGTTGCAGCTATGATGTTGTATGCGCCATTGACTAATGCGCTTCAGGCTGGTGAGGAACAAGAACCGTACATGGAAGTTTACAACGATGAGAATCTGGATGCGTGTTGCAGATGCAGACCTCGGCCAAAGGCTCGGTGGGTTTGGTGGTTCCTTAATCACTCGGAACCTGTTGACCTTGAAGGAACCGCTGTCACTCTTTTCAAGAACATGCTTGTTGTGGAAGTTGATGATGGACAGATACGAATCCATTTACCACAAGCGTGGATTGTCAACGGAGAAATAATGACGAGAGAAGAACTATTTGAAAGCGGCTACCTGAATGCTGGGGAAAACATTACTATCAAGGCATTGAGAGCAGATCTGATTGACAAAGAAGGATTGAGCTTCTACTTGCTATTAGGCTATGAAATTATCGACGCATCTGAAGTAAGCGCCTATGCTGTCCTACCGTTCAACATCGAGGCCTAGACACATGCAAGTAACCAGCAACGAAAGATCGGATTAGGACCAAGTCCAATACCCCTTATCTTCATAAAAAAATCTGGAATCTCTGACAAATCAGCCGGATCATAGCAGTCTCCGTAGAAAACGCTTTTCCTCAATCAGATTCTGTAGTGCCTTGGCTTATACTAGACGTGAGCGTAGACGCGGTTGCTTGTGTATCTTCCGCTTTCCATTTCCCTTTCTATTTCACGCAAAAGCAATAGTCGCCTGAAAGTTGGCGGGTGTGTTGAAAACCACGTGTTTATTTTTGACCATGTTGATTTTGCTTCCTTCTCCATAGCGAGTTCTAGCTCTCTTTCATCCAGCACTCCGTCTTTGTCCAAGTCGTACTCTTGTTTCTTAGTCATTATATGATGAATTTCTTGTTTAGCCAGTGCTGGATCGCCGATGTAGAAGGCTCTGGCCCCAGAGGGCGGTTTTGACGAAAGCGACAATCCATAAGTGATTTTTGCCAGCGCACTTTCCAAGCTTCTAGGCGAACCAGTTACGTAGGCTGAATATGCGTCGGCGTAGTGCTCTCGCAATCTGCTAAGCTTCATCACACACAGAAGCGAGATGATATAGACTATGTAGGATATTATTCCAACCAGGAAGAATGCAGCTCTTATACTGCCCTCTTCTTTCTTCCGTGATGAACCAGAAAATCTTGCTGCTGTCCATGTTCCCCTAGCGATCAAATATGCTAGTAGAGGTAATGCGGAGAGCAGGGTCATCACGATGTAGTCCTTGTGTCTTACGTGTCCCAACTCATGACCGATTACGGCTTTAACTTCGTCTTTATTTAGTTTGATTAGCAGTCCTTCATGAACCGCTAGAGTGGCGCTTTTCGCTGTTCTGCCGAATACAAAAGCGTTCGGCGTACTATCGGGGACTATGGCTAGTTGCGGCATTGGCATCATGCTTTTATCCACTAGTTCCTTCACGGTTGATTCAAACCACGGGTTCTCCCCAGGTTGTAGATAGCGCAGCCTTGTTGAACTTCTGACTATTGCAGGTCCAATCAGATACTGGAACAGTATGAAAAACATCGTGCCAATCAAAGCATAGATTAGATGGAAATGGAGAATAAACATTATTGCAGCTAGGAGAACAGCAAATATGAAGGCTGCTAGAAAGATGGATATGCTCATTGCAAACTTTAAACTAGCCAGCCGCCCCATTTTCTCTCATTAACAAAATGATAAGGAATTACATTAAAGCTTTCCTCATCAGAGATGAAGAAATATCAAGAAAGCAAGGTACACGCACAACCTGAAAGCCTTCAGTTTTTTGTCCATCAAACCACCATATAAACAAAATGTATCAACAAAACATATAAACATATGATAGGGGGAGGGGGATCCCTAGTTAGACGCATACACATTTAGCCCGCGCCAAACCTCTTTTCCACCACCATATCCCCTTTTCCAGAATATCGTTTGAAACAATAAAGTCATTTGGACAACTCTATCATCTCGCCATTTGGAAGCAGGTTATCTGGATGCGGTGTCCCCGCCTCTTCAAGTCTATATCGCACACAACGTTTGTAGTCACCCCTACAATATTCTATTATCCATTTTCGTTCCAGCCTCCCTCTTTCAAAGAACCTTCTCATTGGACAAACACTGTACCATTTACAAGCTTTCCTCATCTTAATCAGCTCGCAACATGAACAAACCTCACAGGCATAACCATGATTGAAGCTTTTCCAACTCTTTCCTCGAAAGAAACCTTACAACACACAAGCCAGAACCGTTGTCACCACAAATATACAGCAACTAGTTATTGAAGATACACTCATCAGAATTCTGCAAGACAGATGACAAAAAATGAGAGGGGTGCAGGGGAAGCTCCTAGATTATTCCTAGTTTTCTGCCGCCTTCTTTGAAGGCTTCTAAGGCTCTATCCAGCTGCTCTGTTGTATGCTTTGTACATAGTTGAACTCTGATTCTTGCCTTGTCTCTTGCCACCATCGGATAGAAAATCGGCAGTACGAATATTCCCCTTGTCCACAGATAGTCTGAAAGGTCCTTTGACGTTTTGCTTTTGCCACACATCACAGGAATTATAGGTGTTTCTGTGTTGCCAGTGTCGAAGCCTGCATCCTTAAATCCATCTAACAGATGGTTACGGTTTTCCCAAACCCTCTTTACGTGTTGTGGTTCTGTTTCCAGCACATCTATGGATGCAGTGCAAGCTGCAGCAACACCGGGCGGAACAGCACCACTTAGCAGCCAGCTTCTAGCCTTGTTATATGTGAAGTTGCGGAGATCTTCGCCTCCAGTGATGTGGCCACCTACGACGCCGAAAGCTTTGGAGAATGTTCCCATCTCCACGTGCACCTCATCACATCCAAGCTTGAAGTGGTTCACGATGCCTCTTCCTCCTTCACCTAACACACCTTCACCATGAGCATCATCAACGTAGACGCCAGCACCATGTTCCTTGGCAATCTTCGCTATATCTGACAATGGTGCAAGATCTCCATCCATGCTGAAAACTCCATCTGTAAATATCCAGATGTGCTTGTACGGAGGATCATGTTTCTCCGCTTCCTCCATCACACGAGTCAAATCTTCAATGCTCTTATGTTTAAATATAGCTCTATCCGCACGGCTCAGCCTCACTCCATCAATTATTGAACCATGGTTTAGTTCATCTGAAACAAACAGATCTCCTCTACCAGCAAGTTGCGGAATAACTCCTTCATTAGCCATAAACCCTGTTTGAAAAGTCAGTGAAGCCGGAGCACTCTTGAACTTTGCAAGACGACGATCCAATTCCTCATGTAAAACCATGTTGCCGGAAATTGATCTATCGCTCCCCGCACCCGCCCCATATTTTCTCGTTGCCTCCAGCGTTGCCTCAACAACCTTTGGATGTGTTGCAAGGTTCAGATAATTGTTTGCACAAAGCATTAAAACTTCTTTTCCATCCACAGTACAAATCGGTTCACTTGCACTTTCCAGAACCCTAAGCTGCCAATTCAGGCTTTCACGAACCAAGCGCCGGTATTCTTCACCTAAATATTTTGTAGGATGACGCGAAACTATCACATTAATCACCTTTAGCAAAAAAGTAGTCCACTTTCTTTTAATATTTGCCTATAGTTCTTTCACAATTTATCCTTCTTTCTAGCATTTTTCAGCATTGCGCTCTTCTTAGTCAAACAGGAAAAAGACGAGTTTGAATAACACGGCACTAACCACTATGTTGTCTTCAATATAACGTGTAAAATTGACCTCTTGCTAGATATGAAGCTTCAATCATCAACTGGATTAGACTGCCAAAAACACTAGAATAATCCACCAAGAAAAACAGCTAGAAATTGGAGAGGCCTGAAATCTCTCAGCTGTACGACGGGTCGGACAACGTCTTGATGCTTTGAAATCTCAAACCTCTCCAAGGCGTTAGTAGCGTGCGCCCTCTTAAGGCTAACCTTGATAAGGATATGGATGGAGTTCTGAAAAGGTAAACTTCTTTGTTTTGACAATTTAAGGAAGGAAATTGCGCAGTGAACCGTAATTAATTAGAATGTCTTAACGTAATGTTTTTTGGTGTTGATTTGAGAGAAACTCTGAAAGAACTCATGAGAAGAACGGTTTCTGTGAAAGATTATGTCACGCACATGAATGAGCCTTTTAGAGATAGGTTCATGGAGAGAATGAAAGCTTATTCCTTGAAGGAAGATATTGTTGAAGAGTTGAAGAAACGTGTGGATAAGATATTTGTAGTTGTCTTCTCAGCTGAATGGTGTAAGGATTGTGCGGCTAACGTTCCAGTGTTTGCCTTACTAGCTGATAAGATTGGACTGAATGTGAGAGTTTTTGGTGGCCTTAAGAAAGACCCTCTGAATCCAAAAGAAAAGTGGAGGATTCCACCATCTCCTCCAGAAGTAATGGAATTCAAAGTCGAAAGAACCCCACATGTAGTAATATTCCACACAAACGGTCTAGAACTTGGAAAAATAATTGAAAATCCAGCCCCTAATAGAACGATGGAAGAAGAAATACTCCAACTAGTGAGACAAGGAAAAAGCGGGAGAACGTGTGAGAATTGAGGAGTATGCATCGAAAGTATTATGGTGCGTGTGCTTGTAAGCATCAATAGCTTTAATAGTTGAAAATCGAATTTCTAAATACCAAAAAGAGGAATGAAACATGCCTCATGCCATTTGTCATTTAGAAATCCCTACTACTGACGTGAAAAAGTCGGGTGAATTCTACAAGAAGCTTTTCGGCTGGGAGATAGATTATAGCTTTGGCTCTGATTATGCAATATTTAACACTGGAGAAGGACAATTAACTGGTGGAGGACTGGACAGAAAAGACAAGATTACACCAGGCAAGATAATCATATACATTTTAGTTGACGACATCGATGCAATGCTTGAAAAGGCAGTGAAGCTTGGAGCCAGAAAAGTAACAGAGAAAACAGAAATCCCAAATGTTGGCTGGTTTGGTCTTTTCATGGATTTAGATGGCAACACCATAGGCCTATTCACCGAAAAGAAATAAGCTCAACCCCCCCTTTTTGTGCAAGTACGCGCGTTTCTCGGCACATCTTCTAATATCACACTGCATCCCTTGCTTTTACTTCCTATGGACAAAGAGATAAGAATACCGCCAAAGGCGAAAACGATAAGAGAGATTTCACGGACATGTTGAGGTTGTTCGAGTATCCCTAAAGATTACCTTCGGCAAATCGTTTCGTCAGTCTCTCAATCATATCCTTCGTCATGGCAGCCAAATCATACGTTGGATTCCAACCCCACTCCTCACGAGCCACACCATCATCAATTGACATAGGCCAAGAATCCGCAATCTTCTGCCTAAAATCAGGCTGATACTGACATTCAAATTCTGAAATGTACTTTTTGATTTCAGCGGCCAATTCTCCAGCAGAAAAGCTCATCCCAGCCACATTATAGCTCATACGACATTTAATTTCAGACGGATCAGCTTCCATAAGGTCTATAGATGCTTTGATGCAATCTGGCATATACATCATCGGTAGAACAGTGTCTTCTCGCACAAAGCATGTGTACTGCTTCCTCTTTAATGCTTCATAAAATATATCCACAGCATAGTCTGTTGTGCCTCCACCTGGAGGTGTCTCGCTACTTATGACGCCGGGGTATCGGACGCCTCGCACATCCAAGCCAAATCGAAGGAAATAGTAGTTGCACAAAAGTTCACCAGCAACCTTCGTAACACCATACATGGTTTCCGGGATTAACACCGTGTCTTGAGGCGTGTGTGCACGCGGTGCTGTCGGCCCAAAGACCGCTATGGAGCTTGGCCAAAAAACCCGAGTCAATTCACGTTCCCTTGCAACCTCAAGCATGTTATAAAGACCTTTCATATTCACTTTCCAAGCAACTTGCGGTTTTTCTTCACCTACAGCCGATAGGACTGCCGCAAGATGGTAAACCGTGTCAACATCATACTTTTTCACAGCATGTTCAATGCTCTCTCTGTTAGAAGTGTCAATATACTCGAACGGCCCCGAATTGGCTAATTTCTCACTAGGCTTTCTTCTATGCCCAGCTGCGATAACATTGTCACCGCCATACTTTTTTCGCAGCTCCATTGTTAATTCGGATCCAATTTGGCCTGTGGCTCCTGTTACAAGGATTCTTTCCATCGTTTTCCCAGTCATTCAGCTACCTCAGTCATTGACTAAAGGAAAAAGTGTATCTTGTGAGATATAGAATTTTCCAATTAAAAACTCCGGTTTTGTTATCAGCTCAGTTTTCGAAACAGCTCCCCAACAGGATTTGTATGCCTATCAATCTTTAGGTTCACTTCCACTTTTTCGGTACTGATCACAATCAGTGCGGCTGATTTTTCTCCTCGCTTGTCTCCACCACTTTCGCTTCCCGCTTTCAATGCCTTTGCCATTCTCAAGGCTAAATCCCCACTGGAACTCTCATATTCTCTGGCCATACTATCTACAACTTCTTTTCCAGCAAGCAAGTTTCCAACAACAACGTAATCTTCCCCTAGAATTTCCCCATGAAAGATTGGAGCTTCACAACCTGTAAAAACAGCCTTTCTCCTCTTGAAGTCCATCATTGCTACTTGCCGTAACTCTCGCCCTGGATCAGCCATCAAAAGTTCATTCAAAGCCTCTTTTGGAGACAACCCCTTTGCCAACAATTCTAGTCCTTTGATTCCATAGGCAACATTTGTGTATGATTGGGTAGCTATCACGCCAATCCCGGGCCTTGCATGCGGAACTCTGTTTCCTACAGATGTGGAGCCTGAAGCTACGCCGAGACCCATTAACTTAGAGTCTAGTGATATGGTTAGAATGGAAAAGGTTCCAAGCTTAGGCTTACTCATCAGGTTGCGGCTCCGATTATCAAAATAGTTTATTAGCTCATGCAATAAATCTTGTCACTGATGAACGTATGAAGCTAGGTTTCATTGTTAACCCGATAGCAGGCATGGGAGGCAGAGTAGGTCTAAAAGGAACAGACGGAGTTCTAAAAGAGGCAATCGCAAAAGGCGCCAAACCCCTAGCACCTACAAGGGCAACGGAATTCCTGCAAAAACTAAAAGAAAGCATGACAGAAACACCTATGGAAATCTTGACGTGTCCGGGGATAATGGGTGAAGAGGAAGCTAAGGCTGCAAGTGTTCCAGTTCAAGTTTTGCCTATGAAAATCAGAGTGGAAACAACAGCTGAAGACACAAAAACCGCGATAAAACTAATGGTGAAGGTGGATTTGATTGTTTTTGTTGGTGGGGACGGCACGGCTAAAGACATTTTTGATGCTGTGCAAGGTCGGGATGAAGTATTTGTTTTGGGTGTTCCGTCTGGAGTGAAAATGTACAGCGGCATCTTTGCGGTGAATCCTTCAGATGCTGCAGATGTCGTTCTAGCTTTTGCCCGAAACCAAGCAGAGATAACAGAGTTTGAAATTATGGATGCTGATGAGGAAGCTATTCGAAGCGACGTTTTCTCAGTGAAGCTTCATGGCTATTTGAAAGGTCCGTTCCTCCCAATGCGGATTCAAGGCAGCAAGCAAGTAAGCCCTGAAACAGCTGACGAGAAGGAAAACCAAACGGCAATAGCAAGATTCATAATAGAGGAGATGCACCCTGAAGCCGCCTACATACTTGGTCCAGGAACAACTGTTAGATGTCTTGCAGAACTATTAGGCGTGGAAAAAACGGTTCTAGGCGTGGACATCTACAAAGACGGTAAGGTCATACTTGACGTGGATGAAAAAAGGATTCTAAGTGAAGTAGAGGACTGGCAGAAAACTTGGATTGTTCTTTCCCCGATTGGCCATCAAGGGATTCTTCTAGGAAGGGGAAACCAGCAGATAAGCCCTGAAATCATGAAAAATGTTGGAAAACAAAGGATAATCGTTGCAGCAACAAAAGGTAAGCTTCAAACTATTGACGGCAGCGTGTTAAGGATTGACACTGGAGATGCAGAAGTAGACAACATGCTCAAAGGATACATTGAGGTGGTCACGGATTACAAGGAATGGAGAGTCATGCCAGTACAGTGACATGAACCTGTTTTCATGCTTCACTGTTTTCAAAGACCGGAGGAGAGTTCCAAGATGCTGCTTTCTCGCATTTTCGGCTAATGTCACTGAGACTGCGATGTTATGGAATTCCGTCTGAAACAGCAACATCTCTAATGTTTGAAGGCCTGCCTTCACACAGCCTAATCAAAACTGCACACTCGTCATGCAAACTAATATAATGCATCTAGGGACACAGTACGCATTGCTTTTTTGCTTTCTGCTCCTCAATCCACGCTTCGACCCCGATTTTCTTCATTCTGTTCAAGTTTTCGATAGTTCTCTTGTGGTGAGATAGGCCGTCTGAACTGAATTCATTCACGTTGCCGCATGGAAAATCTTCGCACTTAAAACAGTATTCAAGCCCTTTCTTTTTTGCGCAAAGCATCATCTTGCATTCGGGACTCCAATGAACATCAAACGGACCACGACATCCTTCACATCTTATCTGCTCTGGTTTAACAGTCTCGTTACGTTCTTTCTTAAACCACTCCACTATTCCATCCCTCAATTTTTCGTCGCCATGAAAGGCTCGGTATATATCACATTTTGCACAGTTCAAACCACAAACTGAAATAGCCCATTGTTCAGAGTTCTCAGCTATCATGTTCCCACCTCACAACATTTTAGTTTCAAGGTTTAATTCCCCTCATTAACTACTATGAAACAAAAACTCAAAAGTAAATAAAAGCTTCTGGGTAATCTTTGCTACCAGTAGCGCGAGCCAATCAAACAACATCATGTGCGCGCTCTTTCATTCTTAAGAATTATATAAACCCAAAACATAATTAAATCTATGAAAGAATCCAGACATTACTCTAGAGTGCTTGAAGGAGATTGCCTTACACATCTCGATGATAATTCTATCAGTAACATTCATCTGACCTTTCTTGACCCCCCTTATAGGCAAGGGAAAGATTATAGATTCTTTGATGATAACCAACCAGAAGGAAAGTATTGGGGGTGGTTGAAGGAAATCCTGTCGAAAGTTTATGATGTAACAGTTAAAGGTGGAGCTATCTACTTTATGCAGAGGGAAAAAAATGCTGAAAAAGTGTTAAGAGTGCTCAGAGAAACGAATTGGACATTTCAAAATCTAATTATTTGGAAGAAAAAAACATCAGCTGTTCCTTCAAACATCAGATTCTCAAAACATTATCAAATTATCGCTTTTGCCACTAAAAATGGCAAACCAAGGATTTTCAATAGATTACGAATTGACTATCCGCTTTCTCCAGAACAAAAGCACCCAAGAAAAAATGGGATTTATGTTACCGATGTTTGGGATGACATCAGAGAACTAACTTCTGGATACTTTGCTGGGAATGAGGCGATAAGAAATGATAGAGGAGACAGAGTACACACTCAGCAATCTCCCGTCGCATTACTGTTAAGAATTATTCTCTCATCTACTAAGCAGGGAGATACAGTCCTAGACCCTCTTGCTGGAAGTGGTACAACCTTAGTGGTTGCTAATCAGTTAGGAAGAAATTTTATAGGTATTGAGATAGACCCGGAACATGTGAAAATCATCAAGTGGCGTTTGAAATCTTTACGACCATCCGATGACATCTCAAAACACTATGCTTATTACAGATTCACACCAAATCTAGAAGAAAAATGGCAATTGGAAAGAGTTGCAGAGCAAAGGAGACTCTTTCATTGAACGAATTTATAGATGGCGTTCAACTATTTGTTGGAGTAGTAGACAACTTAGTGGCAAAGAGAATAAGCCTTCAATCGGCTTTGGAAGAGTTTGTAATAAAAAGCTGTGGAAGCGACCTTGCCTATATAGACAATCGCCGAGATGCTAAGAAGGAATATGGTTTTGATTTTTGGCATAGTGTCGACATGAATAAACTTAAAGACCAAGGAATAGCGAAAAGACTAAGATATTCAGAATCACAACAGTTTCCCGATTTCCTATTTAAAGTAAAAAAATTTGGAGAAAACTACATCGGTGGAAGCCTTATGGAACTAAAGGATTCAAAAGGCGGAAATATTGCTTCTTTCAACTCGACAATTCCTACTAAGCTCAAAAGCCTTGAAGAAATAGATGTGATTAACAGTAATAATTTGGTTTCAAGAATTGCCAGAATTATGGATGGTAAACTAGCTCTTGATGAGGGCTACCTCAAATTTGAAAGAAGATGCTTTTATCTTGTAAGGACACATAGGGGAAGCAAGAAAGCAAAGGTCTCCATAGTTGACGGTTCCTTTTTTGAAACTGTTCCTAAAGAACATCTTTTTAATCAAATGTTCTTGAATGTTCTAAGGGCACATTTGAAAAAGAAAGAGATAAAAATTCCTCAAGCAACACTTGAGAAGGTTGAGGAAATTCTTTCCCATATTACTGACCAGACTCTTATAGCAAGCTCCCAAATCATAGAAAAAGCTTCAGTAAGACCCAGACTAAGGATTATGGCTGAAGTACACCCAGAAGGAAATCCTCACAGTAAATCTTATCCCGAAATTACTGAAGGCAGCTTTAATCTTATCCTTGAATCATCCCCTCAAACTAGAAAACTTGAAGAGGAAATCTGTGAGCATATCCCTAAGGTTGAAGTTTTTTCAATAATTCACAAAAGAAATGGAGAGCACATAGTTTTTCAGTTTGGAAAAGGAATGCAGTTGACCGAATATATGTAAGAAGAATGAAAAGGAAAACCAAAAAAATAAGGATAGGTTCAGAACCTTTGGAATAGTCAAATTCCTTCTGAGCGCGTGCTGCCCCACCAATAGAACTTACGTTGATCAAATGACTAAAAATTTTGGATGCGCACACACGCTATATGTTATCAAGTCACCCTTAAAATGTCGCCGCACTAAATTTTAAGCTCCGAACTTTTTAGTCTTACCTATCAAATTCATCAAAATAGGCATCAGATCCATACCTCTTATCCTGTTCAAGCCTCCCCTTGCACATGCTCGTTCATCATACTCTTCAACATCGTCACGACGAACGTATGGACCAGTTATTGCTATGGGAACTGGATCTCCCTCATGATTTCTCGTGATTGAAGATGTTGTGTGGTCAGCGGTTACAGCTAGATAAGTCGAGTCTAAGTCAACATTGTCAAGCAGGTAACCAAGCATTTGATCGATTTTTTCAATCAACCTGATCTTCTGGCTGATGTCTCCATCGTGGCTTGCAACATCCGTTGCCTTCACATGCAAAAGGACAAAGTCACACGTCCTAAGCGCTTCAATTGTCGCCATTGCCTTAGCCTTGAAGTCTGTTTGAGGTGTCCCAGTAGCACCCTTAACATCTATCAGACGTATCCCAGCAACCTTGCATACACCTTTGACCAGTGACGCAGCACCTACACATGAAGCGGTTACGCCATATTTTTCTGAAAGTGGCTCAACATCGGGAATTGTGCCTGCACCTCTACACAGAATGATGGTTGCTGGCGGCAAACCACGCTTGACTCTTTCTTTGTTAACTGGATGCTGCATCAAAACTTCGCGGAACTTATGCATAAGCTCCTTGACTATTTCGGCTGTAAGCTTGGCCTCCGAGCTTTCATCCAACGGCGTTATCTCTAAAGCTTTTTTTCCGACTTCTTCAGGGTCTGAATCACCGACAGCTGTTGACAGCTTGGGACCACGAACAACAAGGGTTGCACGGTGCTGAATTGTGTTCTTGAACAGAAACTCAGCGTTTAATGGCTTCTTCAACCTGACTTTTTGAAGACTTTCAGCCAGTTTAGAAGCGTCCTCATTTGAGATTCTGCCAGCCCGCCTATCCAGCACGATGAGTTTGTCATTCACTGTTGCAAAGTTACATCGGAAGGCAACATCCCCCGGTAAAACTTCTATTCCAGAGCCTACGGCTTCTAAGGCTCCTCTTCCAGAATAAACAGCAAAAGCATCATAGCCAAGCAATGCAAATGTAGCAGTGTCGCTTCCAGGAGGCACCCCTGGTGAAATTGGATCCATTATTCCACAGATTCCTGTCTTTGCTATTTGATTTAAAGAAGGCCTGCGAGCTGTTTCTAAAGGTGTTTTCCAGCCTAGCTCTTTTACTGGTCTGTCAGCCATTCCGTCTCCAATGACAAGAACCGCTTTCATTCTGACTCACCCCATTCAAGTTTAGGTTGAATATGGTTAAAATACTTGCTATTTGAAAAAACCAGACTGTGAGGTTGAAAGAAACTTTTAAATAATTTCATCTACACTACACGAGTAAGTGATTAAAATGGGCGATTCAGTTCCACACAGCTAAATTTTTGCTTCACTTATTTGACATTAAGATTAATTTTACATTAGAATTATATGCATCTAACAGTGAAAAACAAGGGAGAGATCAAAATGTCAGAAATGGGCATCACAGTTAAGAAGTCAGAAAACTTCTCAGAATGGTACACTCAAACTGTCCTAAAGTCTAGGCTAGCCGATTATGCACCAATAAAAGGCTGCATGATCTTCAGAGAACATTCATACGCCATATGGGAAAAAATCCAGGAAATCTTCAACAAAAAAATAAAGGAAAAAGGACACAAAAACGTTTATTTCCCAATGTTCATACCAGAAAGTTTCCTGAAAAAAGAAGCAGAACATTTTGAAGGATTCATCCCAGAAGTCGCATGGGTTACCGCTGGCGGAAACAGCAAACTAGAGGAAAAGCTTGCTATTAGACCTACATCTGAAACAATCATGTACGCAACGTATGCAAAGTGGATCAGAAGCTGGAGAGACTTGCCTATAAAACTGAATCAATGGTGCAATATTGTAAGATGGGAAACAAGAGCAACAAAACTATTTCTAAGAACAAGAGAATTCCTTTGGCAAGAAGGACACACAGCCCACGCAACAGAGGAAGAAGCAGACGAGGAAGTTGAAGAAATACTTAACATTTACAGAAACCTGATGGAGAATTATCTGGCGATTCCAGTGTTTGTTGGAAAGAAAACTGAAAATGAGAAATTTGCTGGAGCAGCATACACAACAGCTCTAGAATCTTTAATGCCTGATGGTAAAGTGTTGCAGATGGGAACTTCGCATAATCTTGGACAGAATTTCTCTAAGGTCTTCAATATCAAATTCATTGGAGAAGATGAAAAGGAACATCATGTTTGGCAAACATCATGGGGCATAAGCACACGATTGATAGGTGCTTTGGTTATGGTTCACGGAGACGACAAGGGACTTGTGCTGCCTCCGAAAATCACTCCAGTGCAAGCTGTGATAGTTCCAATAGCCTACAAGGATGTTAATAAACAGCTAATACTGAAAAAAGCTAGGAAAACTTTAGACAAACTTGTAAAAAACGGAATATCAACTGTTCTTGATGATAGACAAGAATACACTCCAGGCTGGAAATTCAATGAATGGGAACTAAAAGGCATACCTATAAGAATAGAGATTGGGCCGAGAGATGTAAAACAGAAGCAGTTGACCTTAGCCAGACGAGACACTTTTGAAAGACTAGTGGCGAAAGAAGAGAACATAGTGAAAGTTGTAAATGAACTGCTTGAAGAAATTCAGAGCAACCTCTTCAACAAAGCCAGAAAATTCTTGGAAGACAATACCACCACAGTAAAAACCTACGATGAATTCAAGCAAGCATTAAAAAAGAAAGGAGGATTCATCAGAGCATGCTGGTGTTCCAGCCCAACATGCGAGAAAAAGATAAAGGAAGACACCGGAGCAACCATCAGACTGATACCTTCTGAAAAAGAAGAATCGTTTTCAAAGTGCATCTACTGCGGTGAAGAAGGAAAAGTAGTCTACTTCGGCAGAGCCTACTAGGCTATCAACTACACGCCATACCCATCTTTATCCATTATTCAGGAAAAATCCACAGTTCTAATCGCATAGCTTTACGCGTTTTCGAAGCCGCTTAGCAACATTTTCCAGCCCCAGTTTTCTCAGAGTTGTTTTTGTTGGTATTCCTCGTTTATCCCATCCTCTCTGACGGTAATACCTACTCAGCATGACGTCATATTTTGCTCTGTCAAGTTTTGAGCCTTTCAGCGGACCTTTGGTCAACGGTTCTTCGAACCATCTTGCAGGGGGAACATCCATTTGTCTAGTCCAGTTTTTGCCGAATTCACGTACCCAGGAGCAGCGAATCAAAGCGTATATTCTGTCAGCAATTACCTTCAAGTCTTTCCAAGTTATCTCTAAGCCAGTTGTCGCATGCAAGAACTTTGTATACCATTCAAGTTCGAATCCAAGCTCAATCCATGGAAACCTACACACTGTTAAGGCTTCGAACACTCCTCCACGGATGCGTTGCAACTCGATAACTTTATCAACTTTTTCTTCACTATAACTGTTACGCCCAACTTTCATTTCCCAAGAGATAACCCAAGCATCTTTATGATGAGCTCCGATGGAGCTTGTTGCAAAAGCTAAAGCCATAGCTGGCGCAGCATGACAATCATAACCTGAAATTTCTAAGCCCTTCACATGCATAGCCCATCGGCTTGAACCTCCACCGATTTTCTCAGCCGAAAAACGAACACCTTCAGCAAGCATGTCACCCAAACCACGTCGATACGCAATATCCTCGATTAAACTCTTGGTTGCTCTCAATTTGCCCCAAGAAACTTTCTCTTCAATCAACCCTTTTTCAGAAGCTTCCATCGCAAAACCAAGAACGTTACCCAAAGAAATCGTGTCTAAACCGAATTCATCAGCAACCCTATTCAAAGCCGCAACCCTTCTTAACTGACCTAAACCAATATTAGAGCCTAACATTGCAACATTCTCATAATCAACCTCTGCCTCTTTCCCAAAAGAATCCTTAACAACGTTACCGCATATCATATTGCAGCGGGGACATCCACGTTGAGAAACCTTTGCCTTCACCATGGCAAAACCGCCGATTGCATCCGCCTTGTCAAAAACACCCTCACGATAGTTATACGTTGGAAGAACACTGTTCTCTTGGCTCCACTCAATGGTCATCATCGTACCCTGCTGCTTCCAAAAAGCGTAAGGAGGCTTAGTCAAAATCTCTCTATAAGCATCTGCACCCAACTCCTTCAACTCCTTCGGATAAGCAGCAGACAAATCGCCGGAACCAATTACCACAACAGCCTTCAGATTCTTGGACCCCATAACGGCTCCCATTCCAGGTCTGCCACCAGCACGTCCTTCTTGACAAACAATGTTAGCAAACTTCACAAGATTTTCTCCAGCTTGACCTATGGAGAGAACACCAGCAGTAGATCCATAAACTCGTCTAAGCATGCCCTCAGTTTCAAAAGAATCCAAACCCCACAAATCTTTAGCATCAAGAAACTCGATTTGCTTATCTTGAACAAGCAGAACAATAGGCTTCTTTGATTTACCTTCCACTATTAAGGCGTCATAACCAGCCTTACGAATCTGAACGGCAGCAAATGTTCCAAGATTTCCATCTCCATAACTACCAGTCAGCGGACTCTTTGCTGCAACAACAAGCTTGCTACTGCTGGGCAAAGCGAAGCCTGTCAAAGGACCTGTAGCAAACACAAGCTTATTTTTGGGGCCCAGCGGATCAATTCCAGGCTTAAGTTCATCCCAAAGAATTTTTGCGGCAAAACCCCTTCCGCCAAGAAAGGCTTCTGCCATCTCCGCACCATACTCATTAGCATGGGCTTTACTCTTACTCAAGTCAACACGTAAAAACAGCCCGTTCCAACCATACATAACATTCTCCTCCTAAAGCGCGTTGCGTATTATCTACTTGAAACTAAATAAAACTTAACACAGTAAACAACTGAGCCACCAGCCTCCACACGCCTATTCTTCAAACCTAAATCACCAACTTCAAACATCATATCCACTTAAGAAACTATGCATTCCTTGTCACGATACACAGAAAGAACAGGTCAAATGTCCAGAAAAATTGTTTCAGTGAACAGGTTCCAATGTTATTGAAACTTCCCTATTAATTCCATAACGTCGGGAATGTCTATTCCAAGCTCTCTAACCTTTTTCAAGGTGGGAACACCATTATGGTTCCATCCTCTCCTCTTGTAGACGGCGTCTTTAAGCCTCTCGTACTCTTCTTCACGATACTTTCGTAAAACCCTCAACTTCTCCATCGCTGACTTGCCATCCGGGTTAAAACCGACCTTTTCTTGAAGCTGCTTGTCATAATGTTCTGCGTGGCTCTCATACTCCTCTTCCGTCACTGGTCCAACGGCTCTATAGGGTATGTCATCATGCTCACGCGTACCAAACCCCATCCTCAGGTTGAAGATGCGCTGGAAGTTGTACACTTTCTCACTCATCAAAATAAGGTCGTCCGCCGTAACCTTTCGGCCAGTCATCGCATAGAAGCATTTGGCGTAATTTTCCACATGACCCATTACCTTGGCAGGTTCTGAAGTACTCTTGTTATTTTCAGGCACGATGTCATTCCAAGGAAGCTTGCACAATCCATTTAAGCCGAACCATGTGCGAAACATCGGGAACCAGTACAAGGCTTCAGCTTTCTGTTCGAAAGTTGGCATTAAGTTATGTACCATATCCAAGAAAATCAGCCAAGCCTCATCATGTTGCGGACCCTTCAGTGCAAGTCCATAACCGCCCTGCTGGGCTAGAGACTCTTTAGTAACGTACTCAGAAAACTCCAAGCCCTTCGCCTCCATCCCTATGTCCTGCATTATTTTCAGGTTCGCACCATATTTTTCTGCAAAAAGTCTCTTCATCCTGCGTATCCCCTGACCAACGACTACTCCAAAGCCTTCACCCCTCGCCATCTGATGAAGAAGTTCCATGGCTACTTCCTTATTCCCGAAATTCAATTCAAGACCACCAGTGACGCCCTTGCCGATCAACCCCATCCCGTAGCACTCCATCACAAAGGCGATGGCAGTTCCCAAAGAGATTGTATCTATGCCGTAGGTATCACAGTAGAAGTTCATTTCAATCACGTAGTCAGCATCGAAAATTCCACAGTTGCTGCCAAGGCCAGCTATGGTTTCATATTCCGGACCGTTCACAAACACCCTTTGACCCTTGTACGGGCCTGTCTTAAGTTCAAAATTTTTAACGCCGTGGGAACAAGCAACTGCGCATCCTACCCAACATCCGTCGAAACCCGGATCAAACTTCCTCCTGTAAACCTCTTCACCAAGCATTAAAGCCTCTTGATGGCTCCCAAACTTGAAGTTTTCCGTTGGAAGCAGATCGAAATCGTTCA
>SOJA01000039.1 GCA_004376975.1 Candidatus Bathyarchaeota archaeon | reverse complement strand
TCCGGGAATAACAGAAAAGCAGCTGAAAAAGGCTGCAGAAACAGCTACATCATACGTTAGTATGGTTTCAGATAGAGAAACTGGAATAATAAAAGTTTTTAGCCGAACCCCTAAATAGTAGTGGTGTTGAAGCATGTCTTTCCGCCTTAAGATGGAGCAATCTGCAAGAAACAAAAAATCAAACATCATTTTAGCCCTAGACTTTCCCTTTCAATCAGAAAACCGCCAAAACCTCTTGTCCAAAGCAAAGAACACTCTAGAAGCAGTGCACCCCTATATCTGCGCCGTAAAATTTAACCGCCACCTAATTCTTCCACTCGGCACATTTAACGACGTTCAAGAACTAGTTAAAAAAGTTCATAACTTGGGTTTAATGGCGATAATGGACTGCAAAATAAACGACATAGGAGCAACAAACCAAGCGATTGCAGAATACTATTACACCGCCGGCTTCGACGCTTTGACAGCCAATCCCTTTGTAGGGTGGGAAGAAGGTTTAAAACCCGTGTTTGAAGTTGCACGTAAACTCCGCCGTGGCGTAATTCTTCTCGTTTACATGAGTCATAAAGGAGCATGGGAAGGGTATGGACAGCTAGTTTGTAATGTTAAAACCAGCGAAAAACTTCTTCAATATATTTCCTTTGCAAAAAAAGCCTTGGAATGGAATGCTGAGGGCGCTGTTGTCGGTGCAACATACCCAGAAAAAATACGTGAAGTGCACGAAATACTCGGTGAAAGAATCCCAATCTTTTCGCCAGGAATAGGTGCTCAAGGCGGAATAATCCAATCAACTTTGAAAGCAGGAGCACACTACTTGATCGTGGGACGAACAGTAACCCTCTCAGAAGATCCGGGTGAAACCGCGAAGAAAATCAGAGATCAAGCAAATCAATGTAAATGAAGTCAATCACAAATAAAAATGAGAGGGGTTATCTTCCTCTTCTTTCCCAGAGTTCTTTTTTCAGTAAATCCCTGACTGCAGACCTTATGACTGCGCTTCTACTCGGATACATATTCGCCCTTACAAGTTCATCCAAACCTTCAAGATAAGCTTCCGGTAATAACACTGTTACAAGTTTCATGCGTTTTTCACCGAATATGTTATGTAAATAATATGTGCTAGATATAAAATTTGGTGAAGCCTTCAGATTCGAAGGTTATGTTTTGTCTCAAACACATCTTTGAATGCGTCTTGGAAGGTTTCGCAAACATCTTCTATGTAAGTGCTACGACTTCGTATTCCCTTTTGAACTACTCCAGCCACAACTAAACATGTGCCTATCGTTTCGCTTATCGGAGTGGGTTCAGGAAACACTATACATTTTACACCTAGTCTTATTAGACTTGACTGATTTTCATCACGCCACAGTTTCCTCGTTGCCTTGACCTCTTTGATTGTTTCCTTCACAGACTGCATCAGATCTACATAGTTCTCATTCATTTCCTTCAAAGCATTAGCCATAGTCTTCACTTCATCTGTCTTCATTGAAACCTACTCAACTTCTCTATAATAAAACATTAGAACAGAAAAACTTTAAACCCGCCAGAATGCTGCTTTTCGGGGTTCTTATCTGGAGGATACTTCAGCTTTTGATAAATTACTTGAAAATTATCAACTCTGCTCTAAAGGTTTTTGTCTTTGATAGTGAAATGCTGTAATCATCAACCCGGTAAGCCGATGCAAAAAATTATTACATACTTTCGATAACAAACTTGTAGATAGTTTCTGGAGATTTGTTACCCTTGCTAAATGACTATTACGCCTACATCCTAATATCTGATAAAAAAGGGTGGAACAGGCTATGTAAACGAAACCGAAACGGCGATGGAACGCGTGTTTTTGTTCGGAAAAACCGTGTTGGGCCTGTTGAAACCCAAAAACTCTTTTTCTACATCAAAAAACCAATAATGCAGATTCGAGGCGTTGCAGACTTCACTGAACGTTTGGCTGGAGACTACAAAGAACTCTGGAACACATTTGGAGCTGAAACCTGCTTTGGAAAATTCGCTGAATACGTTAGTTTTCTCAAAGGCAGACAAACAGTGACTTTTATCAGATTCAAGAATTTTCGTGAACTCGAAAATCCCATATCCCTGAATGTTATACGCACGGCTGTAGGCGTTGCAAGAATACCACGAGGCGGTAAATACTTAAGCTATAAAACCGCAAACGAGTTAATAATTCGAAGGTGAAAAGCCAAATTGGATAAATTTGACCCAAAAACCTTTGTTGAAGCCCAACTTGAAGAGTTGAGGAAAACCATTGGCAATGAGCGGGCTTTGGTGGCTGTTTCTGGCGGTGTTGACAGTACAACATGCGCTGTGCTTATGCATAGAGCCATAGGTGAAAACCTTGCATGTGTGATTTTGGATGACGCTTTCATGCGAGTTGGCGAATCTGAGTACGTAGCAGAAATTTTGGCGAAGCCACCTCTAAACGTGTCGCTGAAAATAGTTGAAGTTCGCGAACGTTTCCTCAAGGATATGAAAGGGTTGAGTGACGCTGAAGAAAAACGGAAAAGGTTCCGTGAAACCTTCTATCAGGTGCTGAGCGAAACAGCCAAAGAAGAAAATTGCAAGATACTAGTGCAAGGTACAATACGTGCCGACATTGAGGAAACAGTTGGCGGTGTAAAAACACAGCACAATGTTTTAGAGCCGATGGGCATAAACCCTGTGGAACGCTTCGGCTTTAAGATAGTTGAACCCTTAGTAACCTTATATAAGGAACAAGTGAGGATGGTTGCAAGATATTTAGGAGTGCCAACTGAGTTTTCTGAAAGGCAACCATTTCCCGGACCAGGGCTATCAGTTCGTGTGGTTGGAGAAATCCGCCCCGATAAGTTGGAGACCTTGAAAAAAGCTACAGACATTGTTGAACGTGAACTTACACAATATAAACCTAGTCAATACTTCGCCGTGATCATTGATAACGAAGAATCATTGCAGCAGTCTAAAATTACTCATATCCAAGATTATGCAGCTCGAGTTTTTAATGTTCCTTCAAGGAATGTCCATGTGAGAATGTTTAGGGATAAGGCAACTGGAGTGAAAGGAGGAAAAAGGCGTTATGGTGAAATAGTAGGAATAAAAATCCAGACTATAAATAAGAAAATCCATCACATCCCCGTCCAGAATCTCATTTCCCTTCAAGCAAGAATCATCACCGAGAACCCAGCAATTGCAAGGGTTTTTTACGCAGTCAAAGACGTGGCTGAGAAAAAACCCTACGTCATTGGTATACGATCAGTTCAAACAAGGAATTTCTTGACGGCACAAGTTTCAAAAACGCCGTGGACCGCATTGGACAGAATCGCGGAAAAAGTAATTGAGGAATGCCCAAATGTATCAACAGTTTACTATGATGTTACTCCAAAGCCGCCTGCAACAATTGAGATGGAGTAACCTCTTACTGGGAAAACGTATAAGTGCTTCAAAACGTTATACGCCGTGAATAGTTATGTTTCAAGTTAGAGTGCACAAGATCGAATCTATTCGAGACTTGGATGGAAACCTTGGAAAACGCATAGAACTAATTGAGGAACGGCAGATTCCACGTTTTGTTGTCAGACCCAGAACCGAAGAGGCAAAGGTTGTGCAGGATGTTCTCCAAACGCTGCAACAGCAGATGCCAATTCCTCTGGCGAGAAAGCAGTTTGCAACTCCAAAGATAATCTTGTTTTTGACAGAGCAGGAATATGAAAGCATGGGCATAAACTTTGATGTAAACCAAATTTACGAAATAACACTTGAGAACCGGACAATAAACTTCACGAAAACACCATAACATCCTTTCTTATCTGCTTTAATGCTGAATGCTTCGGATGGAAGGAAAGCACAAACATAATGTTTCTTAAAGACTTGTAAACATCCCGCATTTCAAATTCTCCGCCTTTGTCACAATAAATCGGGATAGGCTCATCACTGCCATTCTTGTAATACACGTATATAGGATCAAACTCCTCTTTAAAAGTAACAATTTCCATGGGCAATTTCAACAATTTAGCTATCTTCCCAGCTGCAACACTCACAGACTGCAATCGACCTTCACTTCGTGAAACAATTGAAGCATAAACCAACAACTTTCTATTGTAATTCTCCAACGTATTCGCCTTAAGAACACGACAATGCCTAAGCAGTTTTAAAACAAGCGATGAAACGACCCTTTTACACAGTGGGGAGAGATAAGTTAAAATGAACAATCAAAAGCATAAATTATCAAGGACTGCGTGTAAGGTTAAGCCAATGAAGGTCAGAGCCCACATCTTCGTAAGTGGCAGAGTTCAAGGAGTTTTCTTCAGATCAGAAGCAAAATATGAAGCTGAGAAACGTGGTGTTAAAGGGTGGATTCGTAACTTGCGAGATTGTAGAGTTGAAGCCGTTTTGGAAGGAGAGGAAGAGGCTGTTAAGGAAATTGTAGAGTTCTGCAATCGGGGACCGTCTGGAGCAAGGATTATGCATGTAGATGTAACGTGGGGAAACTACACTGGCAGGTTTAAAGTTTTCGAAGTGAAATATGATTCCTGAACAAAAAGCTATTTTCTGGTTAGCCTCTTATCTCTCTTCTGAGGTATTATCCTTATTTTTGCGTTTTCAAAATTTTTGGTCAGTTCTTTTCCTTCAAAAAAACGGTCTAGGAATACAGCTAAGCTTGCACATTCAGAGTGGGGTTGATTTCCAATTGCTACGTTAAAATCTGACACAGATTCTGAGAAGAATTCTTTTGGGACTTTCTGACTTCCAATAAGAACTAGAACGTCTTTTTCTGAAGCTTTAACCCGTTGTAGAACATCGCTTTTTTGGATGTTTTCTCCATAAGCTGTGAGATGGACAACTATTCCACCTTTTTCCTTCCATTCTCTGACAGCTTTTTTCCAAGGCACTCCTAACACAAAAAAGAATGAGCCTCCCCAATTTTCCGTAACCTTTTCAACGTTTTCTCTGATTTTTTCGTGCTTTATGTCAGATAGTATGAGACCAGAGGCTCCTAACGCCCGAGCCGCCAGCGCAACATGCGTTGTAAGCCTAGCATCCCTTTGCAGTCTGTGGCCCCACCTTAACACCACTATTCTAGGCATTTTTGTTTCTTCTCTAGGCTCTTATTGTGTGTATTTCTTCGAGTTTCCCGTTAAATTCTTTCTCAACGCGGTTTCTCACTTTTTCTACAAACCATGGAATTGCTTGGAAAACTATGTGGGCAGAACCAGCTGTATACTTTAGTTCCTGTACGTCTGTGCGGTTGAATAGCCATGAAATAAAAGACATTGACTCGCTTGTTAATGGAATGGTGAGAGAGGCTTGAACATAGTTTCTAAGAATTTTCAGTATTTCCTGTTTCAACAGTTCAAGATTAGTCTTGTCTAATGCTGATATGGCCACGGGATATGGCACTCTTTCCTTCAGGTTTTCAAGTCTCTGTTGCAATTCCGTTTCTGATAGTAAATCAATCTTGTTTAGCACCATTATGGTTGGAACGCCAGATGCTCCTATTTGGCTTATTGTTTCTAGACAAGTTGAAAGCTTCTTCTCAACAAGGCTCGCAGGCTCGCTTATATCCACTACTAAAAGTATCAAATCTGAATAGATTGTTTCCTCAAGGGTTGAATGGAATGCCGCTATCAATGTTAAGGGAAGACGATCTATAAAGCCAACAGTGTCTGTCAGCAAGAACTCTTTGCTTGAAAATTCCACAAGCCTTGTTGTTGTTGATAGTGTTGTGAATAATGCGTCATCCACTTGGGCTTCCTCTTCTGCTAGTGCATTAAAGAGTGAGCTTTTTCCAGCGTTTGTATATCCCGCTAAAGAAATCAACTGGAACCCCAGTTCTATTCTTCTTTTACGGTGTAGAAGCCTTTTTCTACGAATTTTTCCTAGTTTTCCACGTATAGATTGTATTTGTCTCTTCACAGTGTTATAGTAAATATCCACTTCATATGTCCCGAGACCCATGAATCCAGGTTGTTCTTCCTTTCTTGCCAGTTTCACCTTTTCCTTTGCACGGGTTAACTCGTATCTCAGTCTTGCCAATTTAATTTGCAGTTTCGCCTCTGCTGTTGTGGCTCTTCTCGCGAAAATCTCCAGGATCAGCTGAAAACGATCGATGGCTTCGACGCCTGTGGCTTTTGCCAGATTGTAGGCTTGAACGGGTTTCAAAGGATTATCAAAGATTATTTTCTGAGCTTCCTTTTCTTTGACCAGCCGAGCGAGTTCTTCAACTTTTCCCCTACCTATTTGATAACGGGGGTCTGGTTTTCTAACCTGCTTTATCTTGCCTACGATCGTGTATTCCGCACTTTCCGCTAAGCTTTTAAGCTCGTCAAGGGTTAAGGGTTCGAACGGTTGCCGCCGTTGAACTATGATTGCTTTCGTTGCATTTTCTCCTCCACTTTTCCCTTTTCCAGTTGAATTAGATCCCCTAATGTTAGTTCATGGGTTGCAGCCTTAGGCATTTTTGTTTCAACAGCTTCTTTTGAAGCCTGAACAAGCAACTTAATCTTCAGTGTATGCTCCAGTTTTGTTGCAAGCTTGTTGTTCGGGATCATTTTTCTCGTTTCAATTTTTTTAAGAACTGAAACTTTCTCCCTTATTTTTCTACCTAGGTCTTCATGTGAAAGTCCCAGTTTTCGCCTAGCCTGTCTTATTTTCACATCAAAATCTTCTGTAAGCTCTAGGGAGTTCTCTGCAGTGGGTTGCAGCTGTTTTTTTCTCTTAGTATTAAATGGTAATCGCCTAGGTGGAGCCTTTGTTCTCGCTGCTACAGGTTTTGATTTTTTTTCTTCCCAAATGATTCTTCCATGCTTTGTACATTTGCCGCAGACTGTCAGCTTAGCTCCTTCAATCGTGACTCTGTAGGATTTGCCGTATATTTTATGTCCGCAGACTTCGCATCGCACTTGCCACACCTAAATTGTTTTTATTACGTTGTTGTCTTTATAGTTGTCGAATCTCAAAGTTATGGTTGAGTGGTGCAGCAGATTTGGATGATGTGCTTAGACGAATTAGAAGCGTTGCAGATTATCAGTTTGGAAAAGACGTTGGCACTAGACTTTTTCCAGAAAATGTTGAGATAGCTTTCTCTAAGAGAACCGGCAGAATCCGTTATGTTTATTTGGGTGGCAAAAGGCTGGTAACTCTTCGTCCAACAGATGGTTTATTTTCTTTAAGTATTCTAGGGGCAAAAAGAATTGTTGGAAATGCAAGTTTAGCAAAGTGCATCGCTACTGTGAAGGATGATGTTTCAGAAGTTATTGCTGATGGCGGCGATGTTTTCGCGAAGCATATTGTAAAAGCTGATAGTGATATTCGCCCAAAAGATGAGGTTGTCATTGTCGACGGAACAGGTGAAGTATTAGCTGTTGGACGTGCCTGTTTGTCTGGTGACGAAATGATAGCGTTCACTAGGGGCGTCGCTGTTAAGGTTAGGCGTGGTGCGATGAAGAAAGTTAAGTATGAGATTTGAGTAATTGTTATGTGAAAAGGTGATTTTATGGGAAGACGACGCGTAAATCCGAGAGAAGCAAAACGTATGATGCAACGCATGGGATTAAGCATGGGGGCAATCCCAGATGTTGAACAAGTAGTCATCAAAACAGGTAACAAAGAGATAACCATTCAACAACCTGAAGTGGCAATAATGGAAATGCAAGGACAGAAAATCTTTCAAGTAACTGGCGGAAAGATCACTGAGAAAGCAGCAGAACGCAAACTAACCATACCTGAAGAGGATTTAAGGCTTGTAGCTGACCAAACTGGTAAAAGCCTAGAAGAAGCCAGAAAAGCGCTGGAAGAATGCGAAGGGGATCTGGCAAAAGCGATTCTTTTACTTCAATCATAGCCGTGCACACTGGGAGTTTGCAGCTATTACAAGATATTCATTTTAATCGCCTCGAAAAAGAAGCATCAGATAATTCCTTAAAACGAAATAGAAACATAACGGAAACCAACCTACACCCTGAGCGGAAGGTGATGTTCCATTGGTTTTAAGTTCAGTTTCACATAGTATTCTAAGAGGAGGCTAAATTCATAAGTGTTTGACGTCGTTTCGGTGGGGCACTTCGCTATAGACTCTATTTTTCTGCCAGATAAGAAAGCGCCTTTCATTGTTATGGGTGGCCCTGCAGCTTACGTTTCTCTGGTTGCCCGACATTTGGGTGCAACTGTTTCTGTTGTTTCCAAGGTTGGAGGTGATTTTCCAGGTGCTTATTTATGGTGGCTTCAGCAAGAAGGCGTTAATCTGTCTGGAGTAGTTAAGATTGAAAAAGCTCAAACCACACGTTGCGAACTGAAATATACTGATAATTTGTCACATAGAAAATTGAAATTAAAGAACAAGGCTCCCCCAATCACTGTTGAAGATTTACCGAAATCTCTGAAAGCCAAAACCGTTCATATTGCCCCCATCGCAGGTGAAATCACATACGAGGTTGCTGAGACATTAAGAAGTCGTGCTGAGTGGCTGTCCCTGGACCCCCAAGGACTAGTGAGAAACTTCGACAAGAAAGGAAATGTCACTTGCGATTCCCTAGCTGATAAGCGCGTGTTGGAACTAGTTGATATTTACAAGTCGTCATTAGACGAAATCAAGGCTATAACTGGCATGTCAAGCTTAAATTCGGGTGTAAAGGCGGTTCATGACTGCGGCGCTGAAATAGTGATCGTCACTTTAGGGAGGAGGGGTGCGGTGCTTTCTGTTGAAGAAACTGTTTATAGGATTCCAGCGTACAAGTTGAAGAAGATTGTTGATCCAACTGGGGCTGGAGACGTTTTCATTGGAGGCTTTTTGGCTGAGCACGTGCGTGGTGAAAACTTGTTGTGGTGTGC
>SOJA01000177.1 GCA_004376975.1 Candidatus Bathyarchaeota archaeon | reverse complement strand
AACAGTTCAAGGACTGCAGCTTTTGCTCCGAACTCTGCTGTGAATCTGTCCTCAGCGCTTCCTATTATGATCACATCGTTTTCTTTTGGTTTCAGTTTTGATATGAGCATATCGTAAATCGACTTTATGTTTTGGGAAACATCCTCGCTTATACCAGGCATGGCTAACTTGTTGTGGCTGAACACCAGTGTTGTAGCTCCAGAAGCTCCAGCCTTAATCGCCGCGTCACGTTGTTCCAAGCCATGCGTTACCACGTCAGCCTCGTCTCTGATTAGAACTGCCACGTTAAACGATCCAACTGTCAGGGAGCTTTTAGGAACATCCGTTTCCCCGCCAATCTTAGACTTCAGAACAGAAAGCAGTTTTCTGCCAGATTCTGATAGAATAATGCCAGACCTTGAAATCTCAATTATCCCCTCGTTTCTAAGATGCTTCACCAAGGTACGTGTTGCACCTTCACCTAACCCCAACGTTTTTGAAAGCTTTATTCGGCCAACAGCCCCCTCGGCGCTTATGGTCTCCAGAGCCTTGATTATATGAACTTCCGTAAAAGTGGGTGACCGTCCAGGCGCCAACTTTCTCGCGATTTTTTCCATCAGGTTTAGAAGATCCATTGTTCTTCACAGACATAATTATTCATCGTTTGATTTTAAATGTTGGAGTAAGAGCTGAATACTCGATAGATAATCCAACCGTGTGAACATATCGAACACCTGTAAGATCTTTGGTTTTATTCTTTGCATTTAAGTTGGTGGTGGAGGCGGCCATGTCATGTAACTTTCATAGGTAAAGGCAACTATATCATTTCTATGAAGCACGTATTTGGAACATGAATATTCTGGAAGGACCCACACTGAATTTTCAGCATTCCAGTACCAGTAAAACCATCCGTGCGTCGAATTGCTGTCTACACCATTGATAGATGTAACTAATATTCCCAAATCTCCTCCATAATCTGTAAAATTTATATCAGCTAACGCAAGTATCGCCGTAAATGCTGTTGAGCCAAGAGGAAGCGCAGTATTGTTTTGCCAAATCTTCGTTCCGTTACCGTAACTTACGAGTATGTTGCCTCTCAAGGAAAGGGATTCAAGCACCTCGTTAATATTTTCTAGATCACCCGATAGGTCGTTAAGACCATTAGAAAGACCATCAAGTGCGTCAGAAAGCGTGTTGAACCCCTTGGCAAGATTTTCGTATTCCTTGTAGTAGGTGCTATATTGAGTGAAATAGTAGCCAGCAACTAGAGTGCCAGAAATTGCCCAAACTAGCAGACCTAAAGCTAAGTAGGTAAAGGTACTTTTTTCCAAGTGTTTTCACCTCCTAGAAGTTTTTGCAAAGCATTTGAGAGTGGAAAGAAAATCAGTGCAAATACTATGGTGTTAGATACAACATGGATCAGTGAGAAAAGAGCTCCGAAAATGATTGCATTGATGAAAGCGAGTAAAATGGGCATTCCAACTAACATATATGATACGGCAACTCCAAAATTGGTGATTACATCATAGACAAGCGTGAGGAAGGCGCCCAAAATTGCAGCTTCAATGCATGAATTTATGTCGTAGGAGCCTTCTTTTTTACGTCTGTACAATCCGCCTCCAACTCCAACTATTGCCATTCCGATGACTTGGAAGGGTATCATTAACCCAGCGAATCCCCAAGGTGAAAAGAACCCGTTAATAAACATCACTAAGGCGCCAAGTCCTGTAGCGATAGGAATTCCGAAAATAGTGCCAACGAGAAAAACGATTAAGGAGGTGAATTCAACATTTGGAGGGCGAGGGGTCAGCTGGATGCTTATACATAAAGCAGCCACGCTTGAAAGCATTGTGATTTGTCGAGTTGGAGGAGACCACATATAAGTATGGTTGGAGAATCCATCCATATAAGCCTTTCCGGACCGGGAAATAACATATCCAATTCGCGTATTCTATAAATTGCGCAATCGCTTCCATATTTTTCCAGTCTCCCTACATACATCATTGTAGAAGTACGTTAACCAACGTTAAAGATTTGATGTTGTTCAGAGAAACTCTATTAACGTTTGATGATGAAATGATTGTTGTTTACGATGTGTTAAGGAATCCCTGTGATCGATATGCCAACGAGAAAACGGTTCGAGTTTTTGGAACATACTGCTGACGCTTATGTAGCTGCTTACGGCAGAACCATAGAAGAAGCTTTTGAAAACGCGGCCTTAGCCACTTTTGAGGTCATGACGGATGTTGAGAAGGTTGAATTAAAAGTCGAAGATGACGTGGAAGTGGAGGGACACGATGAATATGCCCTCCTCTACAACTGGTTAGAAAAACTCTTAGTCAAGTTTGATTTGACCGACAACCTATACTCCCGCTTCAAGATTTTCAGCATAGAAGAAACATCAAGCGGTTTGAAACTGAAGGCAAAAATCTGGGGAGAACCTCTTAACCTCGCGAAGCATCCACGAAAGGTTGGAGTAAAGGCTGTAACTTACCATCTAATGGAAATCCTGAAAAAGCCGAAATCGGTAATCGTAAAATTCATTTTAGACATTTAAAATTCTGTATGCATGCCGTCTTCAGTTTTATGAAAACGAAAATTAAACTTCTTTGGTCCTAACACCATAGATCAACATAGCTAATATGGCCGTCGTACTCAAGCTGAAACATTAATAACCAAATTGCCTTTTGCTTATCTAAGGTGAAAACGGTGTACAGCAAGAAACTCAACAATTTCATATACATGATTGACCTAA